>CANHLD010000004.1 GCA_947461325.1 Comamonadaceae bacterium | reverse complement strand
CGTCTGGGGTCTGCAACCGGTTCGCCTTCGGTTCCACGAAGCAGCATGGCATGTGATTTCATGGTTTGTAAGGTCTGCAGCATAGGGGCTTCGTATTCGGGGTGTGTATAGCTTGAAACCAGCAATGCTGGTCCATTCACAGGGTTCAATATTTTCACCAGACTGTGCGCTGAGTTTCGCAAACCGATGGTTCTGCGCACTTGCAACAAGCGCCATAAGCCCTGAGAAATCTCCTCTAGCGGCACATAAACCACTTGCTCATTGGAAATTGTCGAGTTGCAACCAGTGGCGGGGATTCCCAATGCGCTCATCACCGCAGCGGTTGAGAGTCTGCTGTCCTCGGTATTTCCACCGTGCACCAACACTTTCAAACCTTGTTCTGCCAAAAGCAAAGCCAACAAGGGTGTGAGCAATGGCAAGCGTCTGGCGCCGTTGTAGCTGGGCAGCACCACGATGGGTGACTTGTTCTGATTGTTCAACCGGTTCATGCGGCTGTTTAAGGCATCTATGAAGCCAGCCAATTCATCAGGTGTTTCACCTTTCACACGCATCGCAATACAAAATGCGCCGGTTGCTAAATCGGAGACCGAGCCATCCAGCAATTGACCCATCAAATCGCTAGCTTGTTCGCGCGACAAATCGCGGGCATTGTGCTTGCCCCGACCGATTTCTTTGATGTAGTGACTGATGCTCATCTCTTGATTGTCGAACATGCTTGATGACTTTCAGTTATGAGGTGAATGAGCCAAGGCTAAACTCAAGCGCATGTGGATATTGGGCATTGAATCTTCTTGCGATGAAACCGGCGTGGCGCTGGTGCGTGCAGACGCAGGCCAAGCCTTGCCTGTCTTGGCGGCGCAAGCCTTGCACACCCAGGCCGCCATGCACGAGGCCTATGGCGGTGTGGTGCCTGAACTCGCCAGCCGCGACCATATACGTCGCGTATTGCCCTTGATTCAGCAAGTCATGAATGAGGCGGGGTTGGGTTTGGCTGAGCTAGACGTGATTGCCTATACGCGCGGCCCAGGGCTGGCCGGTGCATTGTTGGTTGGCGCAGGTACGGCATGCGCACTGGCTGCCGGTTTGGGCAAACCCGTTATTGGCATACACCATTTGGAGGGGCATTTGCTGTCGCCTTTTTTGAGCGCTGACCCTCCGGCTTTTCCGTTTGTGGCCTTGCTGGTTTCAGGCGGTCACACGCAATTAATGCAAGTCGATGCCGTCGGCAGTTATGTGTTGTTAGGCGAAACCATAGACGATGCTGCCGGAGAAGCCTTTGATAAATCGGCCAAACTCATGGGGCTGGGCTATCCGGGCGGCCCGGCGTTGGCGGCTTTGGCAGAGCAGGGTAATCCGCAGGCTTTTGCATTGCCCAGGCCTTTGCTCAATCAGCCGAATTTGGATTTTTCATTTGCCGGTTTGAAAACGGCGGTGTTAACCCAGTCGCAAAAATTGGGCGCTGAATTGAATGCGAGCAAAGCCGATTTGGCGGCGTCCACCCAGGCCGCTATTGTCGATGTGCTGGTGAAAAAATCAGTCAAGGCGTTGAAGCAAACCGGTTTGAAAACACTGGTGGTGGCAGGCGGCGTCGGTGCGAACCAAGCTTTGCGCAAACAGTTGCAGTCCGATTGCCGCAAGCTGGGTGCGCGTGTGCATTACCCCGAGCCGGATTTATGCACCGACAACGGCGCCATGATTGCCATGGCAGCGGCCATGCGCCTCGGTGCCGGTGTTGAACTGCCGACTTCCAACTACGCCTTTAACGTGTTGCCGCGCTGGCCGCTGGCACAAAAAACCGCCTGATCAACTTGAAAGCCACTCGTCATGCGCCAAGCTATTCTTGATCTGCAAGCCTCCCGAATTCGTGATGTTGCCAACGCAGGCCTGGGCCGCAGCGATGTGCTTGCCTTTTGGTTCGGCGAAAGCGATGAGGTAAGCCCCGAATTCATCCGCCAAGCCGCCATCGATTCCCTGCAAAGCGGCGAAACTTTTTACGCGCATAACCTGGGGCTGCCCGCGTTGCGCGAGGATATCTCGCATGAAATGCAACAACGCCATGGCGCTGGCATTGGCATGGATCGCATTGCAGTTACCTCAGGCGGCGTGAATGCGCTGATGCTGGCCATGCAAGCCATCGTCAACCCGGGTGACGAAGTGGTGGTGGTCACGCCGGTCTGGCCTAACTTGACTTCGCAGCCGGTCATCTTGGGCGCACAACTCAAGACCGTGTGCTTGGAACCCAAACATGGTCGTTGGACTTTGCCCATAGAGAAATTGCTGACGGAGGTGACGACCCAAACCCGCCTGCTGGTGGTCAATTCGCCCAACAACCCCACCGGCTGGACGCTCACGCGGGCTGAACAACAAACTCTGCTTAAGCACTGCCGCCGCACTGGCACTTGGATATTGGCTGACGAGGTGTACGAAAACCTTTACTACCTGCCATCAGACAACCGATGCGCCCCGAGTTTTTTGGATATCGCATCCCCGGACGATCGATTGGTAGTGGCACACAGCTTTTCCAAAAGCTTTTTGATGACCGGATGGCGGCTGGGCTGGCTTGTCATGCCAGCGGACATGACCGAGCACATGGGCAAGTTGATCGAGTTCAATACCTCATGCGCCAGTGTGTTTGTGCAACGCGCAGGTGTGGTGGCCATGCGGCGCGCCGCAGATATCGTGCCCCAAGTTGTGACGCAAATGCAGGCCTGCCGCGACCGTTTGTTCGCCGAATTACGATCGATTCCGGGATTGGATTTAGCAGTGCCGGATGGGGGCATGTACGCATTTTTCAGTATTCCTGGATTGACGGATGATGTAGACACCGCTAAGCGACTGGTTGCAGAGGCTGGTCTGGGGTTGGCACCTGGAAGCGCATTTGCACCCGAGGCACAGGGTTGGTTGCGCTGGTGTTTTGCGTCTCAAGACCAAGACAGACTGGGGGTAGGCGCTCGCAGGCTCAGGGATTGGTTGGTCAAGCTATAATTTCAAGGCTTGGCCATTTCGGTTTCAAGTTCACGCCATCTGGCATTTCCGGCTGTTGGCGCATGTCAAATTTTTTGGAAAAACACCATGACAACATTAAACAAGGCTGAGGTCGTCAAGGCCAACGCACGTTCCGCCAACGATACAGGCAGTCCCGAAGTGCAGGTCGCTATTTTGACCGCACGCATCAATGAACTGACCCCCCACTTCAAAACCCACGCCAAAGACCACCACGGTCGCCGTGGTTTGTTGCGCATGGTCAGCCGTCGTCGCAAATTGCTCGACTACCTCAAAACCAAAGATGCTCAGCGCTACACCGCGTTGATCGCTAAATTGGGTTTGCGCAAGTAACACCCGCCTTTGTGCAGCGCCTGAGTCCATGCTCAGGCGTTGTCACATGCGGCAGGGCACATGCAAAGCAACTGTTTCAGAGCGAAGCTGTGTCATTCCAAAAAAAGCAAGGCATTTTTCTGGAATGGCATCGTGTTCTGACAGCAACTTTGGGCTTTTGTGAAGTGGCCAACACTTCGCTCATTCTGTTTAGGAATTCAAGATGTCTTTATTTAACAAAGTAACCAAAACTTTCCAATGGGGCCAGCACACGGTCACCATGGAAACCGGCGAAATCGCCCGCCAGTCGGGCGGCGCAGTCATCGTCAATATCGACGACACCGTGGTGTTAGCAACTGTGGTCGGCTCCAAAAACTCCAAACCCGGCCAGGACTTTTTCCCCTTGACCGTGGACTACATCGAAAAAACATATGCAGCGGGCAAGATCCCCGGCAGCTTTTTCAAGCGCGAAGCCAAGCCCAGCGAACACGAAACCCTCACCAGTCGACTGATCGACCGTCCCATTCGTCCGCTGTTCCCCGAAGGTTTTTACAACGATGTGCACGTGGTTGTTCACACCATTTCACTCAACCCAGAAGTGGATGCTGACATCGCTGCCATGATTGGTGTGTCTGCCGCCTTATGCATCTCCGGTATTCCATTCAACGGCCCCATCGGTGCTGCTCGCGTTGGTTATATCAACGGCGAATACGTGCTCAATCCCGGCCAGACCCAGCGCAAAGACAGCGTCCTCGAGTTGGTCGTCGCAGGTACCGAAGCTGCCGTGCTGATGGTCGAATCCGAAGCCTTGCAAATGTCTGAAGAAGTCATGCTCGGCGCCGTGGTGTTCGGTCACGAGCAAAGCCGTATCGCTATCAACGCCATCCACGAATTGGTGCGTGATGCCGGCAAACCCGCGTGGGATTGGCAGCCGCCTGCCAAGGACGAGCCTTTGATCGCCAAAGTCGCTGCATTGGCCGACGACAAGTTGGCCGCTGCCTACCAGATCCGCAACAAACAAAGCCGCACACAAGCCTGTCGCGAAGCCTATGCTGCCGTCATGGCAAGCCTCAAAGCTGACGGCGTTGAGTTTGACGGCGTCAAAGTGGAAAGCATGTTGTTTGACATCGAAGCACGCATTGTTCGCAGCCAAATTTTGGCCGGCGAGCCGCGCATCGACGGCCGCGACACACGCACCGTGCGCCCGATCGAAATCCGCAACAGCGTCTTGCCCCGCACCCACGGTTCTGCTTTGTTTACACGCGGCGAAACCCAGGCGCTGGTTATCACCACACTGGGTACAGAGCGTGATGCACAGCGCATTGACGCATTGTCCGGTGAATATGAAGATCGCTTCATGTTCCACTACAACATGCCTCCGTTCGCCACCGGCGAAGTCGGCCGCATGGGCAGCACCAAGCGCCGCGAAATCGGTCACGGCCGTCTGGCCAAACGCGCACTGGCCGCTTGTTTGCCGACCAAAGAAGAGTTCCCTTACACCATGCGTGTGGTGTCAGAAATCACCGAATCCAACGGTTCATCTTCCATGGCTTCGGTGTGCGGTGGTTGTTTATCTCTGATGGACGCAGGTGTGCCTATGAAAGCGCACGTGGCCGGTATCGCCATGGGTTTGATCAAGGACGGCAACCGCTTCGCCGTGTTGACCGACATCTTGGGTGACGAGGATCATTTGGGTGACATGGACTTCAAAGTAGCCGGAACCACCAACGGCATTACCGCTTTGCAAATGGATATCAAGATCCAAGGCATCACACAGGAAATCATGCAAGTGGCTTTGGCTCAGGCCAAGGAAGCGCGCATGCACATTCTGGGCAAGATGCAAGACGCCATGGGCGAAGCCAAGACCGAGGTCAGCAACTTCGCGCCTAAGCTTTACACCATGAAGATCAACCCCGAAAAAATCCGGGACGTGATTGGTAAAGGCGGCGCGGTCATCCGTGCATTGACCGAAGAAACCGGTTGCCAGATCAACATCGAGGAAGACGGCACAATCACTATCGCTGCCACCGACGGCGCCAAAGCTGACGAGGCCAAACGCCGCATTCAAGAAATCACCGCAGAAGTGGAAATCGGCAAGGTTTACGAAGGCCCGATCACCAAGATTTTAGATTTTGGTGCCCTGGTCAATTTGCTGCCCGGCAAAGACGGTTTGTTGCACATCAGCCAGATCAGCCACGAGCGCATCGCCAAAGTCACAGACGTGTTGGCCGAAGGCCAAATCGTTCGCGTCAAAGTGCTCGAGACCGACGAAAAAGGCCGTATCAAGCTGTCCATGAAGGCATTGCTGGATCGTCCTGAGGCGCCTGCTCACCACGAAGAGCAACCTCATCAGGAGTGATGCAGGCATGAGCGGCAAATTGATCGTCGGTAACTGGAAAATGAATGGCAGCCTGGCTGCCAATCAGGAACTGGTACGGGCCGTCACGACCGGTCTCGGCACTGCTACTTGCAAAGTGGCTGTGTGCGCGCCTGCTGTGTATTTGCTGCAGTTGCAACAACTCGCTGCCGGTTCGCAGTTGATGTGGGGTGCGCAAGATATATCCGCACACGAGCAAGGCGCCTACACGGGCGAGTTGTCGGCCGCTATGTTGCGCGAATTCGGTGTTCGTTTTGCCATTGTTGGCCACTCCGAGCGTCGCCAATACCACGGCGAAACCGATGCTGTGGTGGCAACCAAAGCGCAACGCGCATTGGCTGCAGGCATCACGCCGATTGTGTGTGTGGGCGAATCCTTGGCCGAGCGCGAAACCGGTCATACCGAAGAGGTGGTCAAGCGCCAACTTGCAGCGGTCATTCACACCAACGGGCATTGCATCAGCGAAATTGTGGTGGCTTATGAGCCAGTGTGGGCCATCGGCACCGGCAAAACCGCAAGTCCCGAACAAGCGCAGCAGGTTCACGCTTTGCTGCGTGCTCAACTGAAAGCGGCGACCGAGCATCCTGAGCGCATTGCATTGTTGTACGGTGGCAGCATGAACGCCGCCAACGCGGCCAGTTTGTTGGCGCAAAACGATATTGACGGCGGCCTCATCGGCGGCGCCTCTCTCAAATCAACAGATTTTTTATCCATTGTTGCTGCGGCATCGCATTGACATTCACGGAGTATTCATGAGTACGCTTCTTAATTTATTGTTGTTGGTTCAAATCTTGTCTGCATTGGGCATGATCGGTTTGATTCTTGTCCAGCATGGCAAAGGTGCTGATATGGGCGCAGCGTTTGGCAGCGGCAATTCGGGCAGCTTGTTTGGCGCCACTGGCGGAGCCAACTTTTTGTCCCGCACCACATCAGTGCTGGCTGCTGTTTTCTTCATCTGCACCTTGTTTCTGGCTTATTTTGGAAATTTACGTCCAACCAGCACCGGCAGCGTGCTCGAGCGCACCAGCTTGCCTGTGACCGCGCCTGCAACTGCTGGAGATCAGATTCCGGGTACCACGACAAGCCCTGCAACGGTTGTCAAACCTGACACCACACCTGTACCGGTTGCGCCTGTCACTTCAACGCCGGCCTCACAAATTCCAGCCAAATAATTTGGCACCCCAATGTCAATTTTTGAACACAGAATGTGATTTTTTTAAGGTTAAGATGAGGGGCTTTACTAGGTGGAGATGCTTGGTAAAAAAGTAAACATTGCCGTCGTGGTGAAATTGGTAGACACGCTATCTTGAGGGGGTAGTGGCGAAAGCTGTGCGAGTTCGAGTCTCGCCGACGGCACCATCACAATCCGCTGTCATTGTCTTGTCAGCACAATGTCCGAACCTAATCCAACACATAACCTGTCACCCCATTTTTTTATGAACCTAGAACAGTACCTCCCCGTTCTTTTATTCATACTAGTCGGTTTGCTGGTCGGCGTGGCGCCTCAATTGATTGGTGCATTGCTCGGGCCCCATAAACCTGATGCGGCCAAAAACTCTCCCTACGAGTGCGGTTTCGAAGCTTTTGATGACGCCCGTATGAAATTCGATGTGCGCTACTACTTAGTAGCTATTCTTTTTATTTTGTTTGATCTCGAAATTGCTTTTTTGTTTCCTTGGGCAGTGTCACTCAAGGAAATCGGTTTGACTGGCTTTATAGCCATGATGATTTTCTTGACTATTTTGGTGGTGGGATTTATCTACGAGTGGAAAAAGGGAGCCCTTGACTGGGAATGACACATGTCACTTGAAGGCGTTTTCAAAGAAGGTTTTATCACCACGTCTTACGACTCGGTGGTGAATTGGGCCAAAACCGGTTCACTGTGGCCCATGACTTTCGGCTTGGCTTGTTGCGCCGTGGAAATGATGCACGCCGGTGCTGCGCGTTACGACATTGACCGCTTTGGCATGTTGTTTCGCCCCAGTCCACGTCAATCCGATTTGATGATTGTGGCCGGTACTTTGTGCAACAAGATGGCGCCTGCTTTGCGTAAAGTTTATGACCAGATGTCAGAACCACGTTGGGTGTTGTCTATGGGTTCATGCGCGAACGGTGGCGGCTATTACCATTACAGTTATTCAGTGGTGCGCGGTTGTGACCGCATTGTCCCAGTGGATGTGTATGTGCCGGGTTGTCCGCCTACTGCCGAGGCTTTGCTCTACGGCATATTGCAATTGCAGTCGAAGATCCGTCGTGAAAATACGATTGCGCGCTGACATCTTATGAGCATCACCATTTCCATTGATACTCTGCAATCTGCTCTAAAGCGCGTATTGGGTGAGCGTATTCAAAAGCTGGAATTGGCGTTGGGTGAACTAACCTTGACTGTCAAGAACGAAGATTATTTGTCTGTGGCTTTGCAACTGCGCGATCACCCAGAACTGGCTTTTGAACAGCTGATTGATTTGTGCGGCATGGATTACTCGGCCTACAAAGACGGTGCCCATTCGGCCTACACAGATGCACCGCGGTACGCGGTGGTCTGCCACTTGTTGTCGTTGATGCATAACTGGCGTTTGCGCCTGCGTGTGCACGCTACCGATGAAGACATGCCGCAGGTAGATTCCATCAACGGCATTTGGAGTGCGGCCAATTGGTTTGAGCGCGAAGCTTTCGATTTATTTGGCATACTTTTCAAAGACCACGAGGATTTGCGCCGCATACTCACCGACTATGGCTTCATCGGTCATCCGTTTCGCAAAGATTTCCCGACCTCCGGTCATGTCGAAATGCGCTATGACGCTGAGCAAAAACGCGTGATTTACCAACCCGTCACCATTGAGCCGCGCGAGATCACACCGCGCATCATCCGTGAAGACCATTACGGCGGGTTGCATTAAGCCATGGCTGACATCAAAAACTACACATTGAACCTAGGGCCGCAGCATCCTGCAGCGCATGGTGTTTTGCGTCTGGTGCTTGAGTTGGACGGCGAAGTGGTGCAACGTGCAGACCCGCACATCGGTTTGCTGCACCGCGCCACTGAAAAACTGGCCGAGAGCAAAACGTACATTCAATCG
Organism: Comamonadaceae bacterium; assembly: GCA_947461325.1. Taxonomy (GTDB): domain Bacteria; phylum Pseudomonadota; class Gammaproteobacteria; order Burkholderiales; family Burkholderiaceae_C; genus Limnohabitans. The sequence continues at coordinate 15,943 of CANHLD010000004.1, read as the reverse complement.
TTGCCTTACATGGACCGCTTGGACTATGTGTCCATGATGTGTAACGAGCACGCTTATTGTTTGGCAATAGAAAAACTCATGGGCCTTGAAGTGCCGGTGCGTGCGCAATACATACGCGTCATGTTCGCCGAGATCACACGCATGCTCAACCATTTGTTGTGGTTGGGCGCTCATGGCTTTGACTGCGGCGCGATGAACATCCTGATTTACTGCTTCCGCGAGCGCGAGGACTTGTACGACATGTACGAAGCCGTGTCAGGCGCCCGCATGCATGCCGCCTATTTCCGCCCCGGTGGTGTCTACCGCGATCTGCCCGACAGCATGCCGCAATACCAGGTCAGCAAAGTCAAAAATGCGCGCGCCATTGCCCGCTTGAATGAAAACCGCCAAGGCTCCTTGCTGGACTTCATTGACGATTTCACCAAACGTTTCCCTAAATACGTTGACGAATACGAAACCTTACTGACTGATAACCGCATCTGGAAACAGCGCACCGTAGGCATCGGCGTGGTCACGCCAGAGCGTGCGAAAAATCTGGGCTTCTCTGGCCCCATGTTGCGCGGTTCAGGCATCGCTTGGGATTTGCGCAAACAGCAGCCGTATGACGTGTATGACCAAATGGATTTCGATGTGCCTGTTGGCTTGACTGGCGACTGCTATGACCGCTATCTGGTGCGGGTTGCCGAGATGCGTCAATCCAACCGCATCATCAGCCAATGTGTGAAATGGCTGCGCGACAACCCGGGGCCGGTCATCACCGACAACCACAAAGTGGCGCCTCCCTCGCGTGAGTCCATGAAGACCAGCATGGAAGAGTTGATTCACCACTTTAAATTGTTCACCGAAGGTTTTCATGTGCCCGAAGGGGAGGCCTATGCCGCGGTAGAGCACCCCAAGGGTGAATTTGGCATTTATTTGGTCAGTGACGGCGCTAACAAACCTTACCGTTTGAAAATCCGGCCACCCGGTTTCGCGCATTTGGCGGCCATGGACGAGATGACGCGCGGACACATGATTTCAGATACCGTCGCCATCATCGGCACCATGGACATTGTGTTTGGGGAAATTGACCGATGAATACCGCAGCTGAACAGTTTTCAGCAGAGACCATGCAGCGTTTTCAGCATGAGTTGAGCAAATACCCGGACGACCAGAAGCAGTCTGCCGTCATTGCCTGTTTGTCCATACTTCAGCAAGAAAACGGCTTTGTAACGCCCGAGCAGGAAAAAGCGCTGGCGGCGGTGCTTCAAATGCCCGTCATGGCAGTGCATGAAGTCTTTACCTTCTACAACATGTTCAACCAGAAGCCGGTTGGACAATTCAAAATCAATGTGTGTACCAATTTACCTTGCCAGCTTCGCGGTGGACAAAAAGCTCTCGAGCACCTCTGCAATAAATTAGGTGTGGAAGTGGGTGAGACCACCAAGGACGGTAGGTTCACTTTGCAACCGGGCGAGTGCATGGGCGCTTGCGCTGATGCGCCGGTGCTGTTGGTCAATGACCGCAGCATGTGCAGTTTCATGAGCCATGACAAACTTGATCAGTTGATTGACGGTCTGCAACAGGCGGAGGTCAAGACATGAACGTAGAACAATTACTCAGCCAATTTCAGGCCAAAGGTCTGGAATCATGTTTCCATCGTCGCCACATCAATCCGCAAATTTATGACGGTTTGAATGGCAGCAACTGGTCTTTGAATGACTATGTTTCGCGTGGCGGTTACCAAGCCTTGCGCACCATACTTGGCTTAAATGGCGAAGCGGCGTGGACACAAGACCAAGTCATTGCCTGCGTCAAAGAATCCGGTTTGCGCGGACGCGGCGGCGCGGGTTTTCCCACCGGCCTCAAGTGGAGCTTCATGCCCCGCTTGTTCAATGGCCAAAAATATTTGGTGTGCAATTCGGATGAAGGCGAGCCAGGCACTTGCAAGGACCGCGACATTCTGGAATTCAATCCGCACATCGTGATTGAAGGGATGGCGATCGCGGCTTATGCCATGGGCATCAGCGTAGGCTATAACTACATTCACGGTGAAATTTTCCAGACCTACGAACGCTTCGAAGCCGCTTTGGCACAAGCGCGTGCGGCAGGTTTTCTGGGTGAGCGAATACAAGGCAGTGAATTCAGTTTTCAATTGCATGCAACTCACGGTTTTGGCGCCTACATTTGTGGCGAAGAAACTGCGTTGCTCGAATCACTGGAAGGCAAAAAAGGCCAACCGCGATTCAAGCCTCCATTTCCCGCGAGCTTTGGCGTGTACGGAAAACCGACCACCATCAACAACACCGAAACATTCGCGGCCGTGCCGTGGATCATTCGTAACGGCGGCGCTGCATACCTGGCCTGCGGCAAACCGAACAACGGCGGCACTAAGATTTTTTCTGTCAGCGGCGACGTTGCATTGCCCGGCAATTACGAAGTCCCCATGGGTACACCGTTTTCAAAGTTACTCGAACTCGCCGGTGGCGTGCAGGGCGGGGCGTTGAAAGCGGTGATCCCAGGCGGTTCGTCCGCACCGGTCTTGCCTGCATCTATCATGATGGACATCACCATGGATTACGACGCCATAGCCAAGGCTGGGTCCATGCTCGGTTCGGGTGCTGTCATCGTGTTGAACGACACACGCTGCATGGTGAAAAGCCTGCAACGCCTTTCTGCTTTTTACATGCACGAATCTTGCGGTCAGTGCACGCCTTGCCGCGAAGGCACGGGTTGGTTGTCGCGCATGGTAGATCGCATAGAAACCGGACACGGCAAACCGTCGGACATGGACCTTTTGGACAACGTGGCAGAAAACATCATGGGTCGCACCATTTGCGCTTTAGGTGATGCAGCTGCCATGCCGGTGCGCGGCATGCTCAAACATTTCCGCGCCGAATTTGAACACCACATCACGCACAAGACCTGCATGGTCTCGTCGCAGGCACACGCGAGCCATCCCCATGATTGAATTGCAAATCGACGGCAAGACCGTGCAAGTCGCTGAAGGCAGCGTGGTCATACAAGCGGCCGAGCAGGCAGGCACGTTTATTCCGCATTTCTGCTATCACCGCAAACTTAGCATCGCGGCCAATTGCCGCATGTGTTTGGTTGATATTGAAAAAGCACCCAAGCCCATGCCGGCCTGCGCCACACCGGTGACGCAAGGCATGGTGGTGCACACCAAGTCAGAGCGTGCTATCAAAGCCCAAAAATCGGTGATGGAATTTCTGCTCATCAACCATCCACTGGATTGCCCCATTTGCGACCAAGGCGGCGAATGCCAGTTACAAGATTTGGCCGTGGGTTATGGCGGCAGCGCTTCGCGTTACGAAGAAGAAAAACGCGTGGTGTTCCACAAAGACGTTGGCCCGCTCATCAGCATGGAAGAGATGAGCCGCTGCATTCATTGCACGCGTTGCGTTCGTTTCGGTCAAGAGATTGCGGGCAGCATGGAACTCGGCATGTCTCAGCGTGGCGAGCATTCTGAAATTGAAGCTTTCGTGGGTGAAACTGTTGACTCTGAGTTGTCCGGCAACATGATCGATATTTGCCCGGTCGGCGCTCTGACCAGCAAGCCATTCCGTTACCAGGCACGCACTTGGGAACTCAGCCGCCGCAAATCCATCAGCCCACACGACGCCACCGGTGCCAACCTGATTGTGCAGGTGAAAAACAACCGCGTCATGCGTGTGGTGCCGCTGGAAAACGAAGATGTCAACGAATGCTGGATCGCAGACCGCGACCGCTTTAGTTACGAAGCTTTGAACAGCGATGAGCGTTTAACTCAGCCTATGTTGAAGCAAGACGGTCAATGGATTACCGTCGATTGGTCGACTGCGCTTGAATACATTGCCAACGGCTTGCAACATATCAAGACAGACCACGGCGCTTCTGCGATTGCTTGTTTGGCCAGCCCGCACAGCACCCTGGAAGAGTTGTATTTGGCAACCCAGTTCATTCGCGGCTTGGGCAGCGACAACATCGACAGTCGTTTGCGTGCCGCTGATTTCCAGCATGACGGCAAAGTGCGTTGGCTTGGCACTTCGGTCGCTTCCTTGTCTTCGCTGAATCGCGCCTTGATCATCGGCTCCAATATTCGCAAGGACAACCCCTTGTTGGCTCAGCGTATTCGCCAGGCCGTGCGACGTGGTGCCAAAGTACTTGCTTTGAATGCAGAGGCTTATGACTGGGCCATGCCTACGTCTGAAATTTCAATAGCGGATAGCAGCGTGTGGGTTCAAGCCTTGGCTGATATCGCCGCAGCAGTGGCTCAGCAGACAAACACACCAGCCCCTGCGCTCGGCAATGCTTCTTCACCTGTTGCCATAGCCATTGCCACTTCACTTTTGAGCGGCGAGCGCAAAGCTGTTTTACTGGGCAATGCTGCCGCGCACCACGAAAAAGCTTCTAGCTTGCTTGCGCTGGCAAATTTCATCGCAGTGCAAACCGGTGCCAGCGTTGGTTACCTCGGCGAAGCCGCAAATACGGTTGGCGCACAACTGGTGAATGCGCGGCCGTTATACAACGGGTTGAATGCCGCACAAATGCTGCAAGCCCATTCTTTGAAAGCCATGTTCTTGTTGCACACAGAACCGGCGCACGACTGTGCTGTGACTTCACACACATTAGCGAGTATTGACATGGTCGTCACCATGTCGCCATTCAAAACCAACCTTGATATCAGCGATGTGTTGTTGCCCATATCGCCGTTTACCGAAACAGCCGGCACCTTTGTGAACACCGATGGTCGGGCCCAAAGTTTTCACGGTGTGGTGAAACCCTTGGGTGAAACACGTCCCGCTTGGAAAGTCTGGCGCGTCTTGGGCAGCATGATGAAGTTGCCTGGTTTTGAATTTGAAAACATCGAAGACGTGCGAGCTGTAGCTTTGCCTGAAGACACGAATTCGCAGTTGTCAAATGCCACCCAAGCCAAGGTGGATGTGACACCTGCTTCAAAGCCGCCAGTGACTGCCAGCATCTACCAGCTCGACAGCTTGGTTCGCCGCGCGCCTGCATTGCAACACACCACCGATGCGCATGAAGGACATGTTCATGGTTGAGTCATTGTTCAACTTGGGCGCGGGCTTGATCAGTGATCCCTGGTGGGGCAATGTTGCTTGGCCGCTCATTTGGATATTGATCAAAATCGTGGCGATTGTTTTGCCTTTGTTAGGCTGCGTGGCTTATTTGACTTTATGGGAGCGCAAAGCCATTGGCTTCACGCAAATTCGCCTGGGGCCCAATCGCACTGGCCCCGGTGGTTTGTTACAACCGATTGCTGATGCACTCAAGATTCTGACCAAAGAAATCATTCTGCCTACCAAGGCCAGTTCGGGTTTGTTCTTTTTAGGCCCTGTCATGACCATCATGCCTGTGATGGCTGCTTGGGCAGTGATACCTTTCGGCCCTGACGTGGTGTTGGCTAATGTGAACGCAGGCCTGCTGTTTCTCATGGCCATCACTTCGCTTGAGGTCTACGGCATCATCATTGCGGGTTGGGCGTCCAATTCCAAATACGCTTTTTTGGGCGCATTGCGTGCATCTGCGCAAATGGTCAGTTATGAAATCGCCATGGGGTTTTGTTTGGTGGTGGTGCTGATGGTGTCGGGCAGTATGAATATCACCGACATTGTCATGGGCCAAAGCAAAGGCATGTTTGCTTCGCAAGGCCTAGGTTTTCTCTCTTGGAACTGGTTACCTTTGCTGCCGATCTTTGTCATTTATTTCATCGCTAGCCTAGCTGAAACCAATCGCCACCCGTTTGACGTGGTTGAGGGTGAATCCGAAATTGTGGCGGGTCACATGATTGAATATTCAGGCATGTCATTTGCCATGTTCTTTTTGGGCGAATACGCCAACATGATCTTGGTATCCACCATAGCAGTGCTTTTGTTTTTGGGGGGCTGGTTGCCGCCTCTGGATACGGTGTATCTGGCATGGGTACCCGGCTGGATCTGGCTGGCCATCAAAACTTTTGTCGTGGTTACCATGTTCCTTTGGGTGCGGGCTACTTTCCCGCGTTTTCGATACGACCAAATCATGCGTCTGGGTTGGAAAATCTTCATTCCTGTGACCTTGGTCTGGTTGGTGGTGATTGGCACATGGATGCAAACTCCATGGAATATTTGGAATTGATGCAAACAAAATGATGCGCACGCACACGTCCACCACGCCGGCCACGCCTTTTTCATGGGCAGATTTTCTCTCCAGTTTTTTGCTGCTTGAGTTTTTCAAAGGCTTTGCCATTACCGGCAAGTACATGTTTGCACGCAAGATCACAGTGCAATTCCCTGAAGAGAAGACACCTTTGAGTCCACGCTTTCGCGGCCTGCACGCGCTTCGCCGCTACGAGAACGGTGAAGAGCGCTGCATTGCATGCAAACTCTGCGAAGCAGTGTGTCCAGCCATGGCCATCACCATTGAATCCGATGTGCGTGAAGACGGTTCACGCCGTACCTCGCGCTACGACATCGACTTGACGAAATGCATTTTTTGCGGCTTTTGCGAGGAAAGCTGTCCGGTTGATTCGATTGTCGAAACCCATATCTTTGAATACCACGGGGAGAAACGCGGCGATCTGTATTTCACCAAAGAGATGCTGCTGGCCGTGGGTGACAAATATGAACCGCAAATTGCGGCCCACAAGGTAGCCGATGCCAAATACCGCTAACCACAGGGACAGATAAGCACATGGAAGTCAAGTCAGCGCTTTTCTATCTTTTCTCAGCCGTGATGCTGTTTGCCGCACTGCGCGTCATCACAGCGCGCAATCCTGTGCACGCGGCTTTGTATCTGGTTTTGGCTTTCTTCCAGGCATCAGGTATTTGGATGTTGCTCAAGGCAGAGTTTTTATCCATCACTTTGGTGTTGGTGTATGTCGGCGCGGTCATGGTGTTGTTCTTGTTTGTAGTAATGATGATTGACGTCAATGTTGACGAGTTAAAGCGCGGCTTTTGGAACCACTTTCCATTGGCTGCTTCCATCGGTGCAGTGCTTGCGCTGGAACTGGCATCTGTGCTGTTGGGCGGCTTTCGCAGTGTCCCTGCGGTTGCCGAAAATCCAACGGGAGCAGACCAGTTCTCCAACACTAAAGCACTGGGACAAGTTTTATATACCGATTTTTTGTACCCGCTTGAGATTGCTGCTGTGATTTTGCTGGTGGCCATCATCGCTGCCATTGCACTCACCATGCGTGAGCGCAAAGACACCAAAGCCCAAAACCCCGGCGAGCAAGTCAAAGTCAAGTCATCTGATCGACTGCGCATGGTCAAGATGGATCCGGTTCATCAAGCCATGGTTGAACCATCCGCAGAGGAGCCGAAAACATGAATGTCACTCTGGGTCATTACCTCACGCTGGGCGCCGTGCTGTTTGCACTGTCAGTCATAGGCATTTTTCTGAATCGCAAAAATTTGATTGTGCTCCTGATGGCTATCGAACTCATGCTGTTGGCAGTCAATACCAATTTCGTGGCGTTCTCTCATTATTTGGGTGACATGCAAGGCCAGATTTTTGTCTTTTTCATACTGACCGTGGCTGCTGCTGAATCTGCCATCGGTTTAGCGATTCTGGTGTTGCTGTTTAGAAACCGATCCAGTGTCAATGTCGACGAACTCAATAGCCTCAAGGGCTGACCCTGCCACCACACATGAGCCAAACCATTCAAGCCTCCTCACTGATTACCATCGCGTTGGCCCCATTGGCGGGTTCGTTGCTGGCCGGTATCTGGGGCACACAACTCGGCGGAGCGGGTTTGGGGCGTCGCTGGTCCCACAGCCTCACTATTCTTGGCGTGTTCATTTCTTTTGTGTTGTCAGCGTTGACATTGCATGACGTGGTGGTTGAAGGTGCGCGTTTCAATGAAACCCTTTACACATGGATGCAAGTGGGTGAATTGAAAATGGAGATCGGCTTCATGGTCGATGGCCTGACTGCCATGATGATGTGCGTTGTCACTTTTGTTTCGCTGATGGTGCACATCTACACCATCGGTTACATGGAAGAAGACGAGGGCTACAACCGCTTCTTCGCCTACATCTCTTTGTTTACGTTCGCCATGTTGATGCTGGTGATGAGTAACAACATGTTGCAACTGTTCTTCGGTTGGGAAGCAGTCGGACTGGTGTCTTACCTGCTGATTGGTTTTTGGTTTAACAAACCCAGTGCCGTGTTTGCCAATATGAAAGCGTTTTTAGTCAACCGGGTCGGCGACTTTGGATTTATCTTGGGTATCGGGCTGATTGCCGCATACGTCGGAAGCTTGAATTACACCGAAGTATTTGCCAAGACTAACGAGTTGTCCTCATTGACTTTGCCCGGCTCTGATTGGTCCCTGGTAACTGTGATCTGCATTTGCCTGTTCATTGGCGCCATGGGTAAATCAGCGCAATTTCCTTTGCATGTATGGTTGCCTGATTCCATGGAAGGCCCGACACCTATTTCCGCCTTGATCCACGCGGCCACCATGGTGACTGCAGGTATCTTCATGGTTGCGCGCATGTCGCCCTTGTTCGAGTTATCCGACACGGCATTGAATTTGGTGTTGATCGTCGGTTCCATTACAGCGCTGTTCATGGGATTCCTAGGCATTGTGCAAAACGATATCAAGCGCGTGGTGGCTTATTCCACCTTGTCTCAGTTGGGTTACATGACTGTCGCACTCGGCGCATCTGCCTACTCTGTGGCGGTGTTTCATTTGATGACGCACGCATTCTTTAAAGCGCTGTTATTTCTTGGCGCGGGCTCGGTCATCATGGGCGTTCACCACAATCAGGACATCCGTTACATGGGTGGGTTACGCAAATACATGCCCATCACTTGGTTGACTTCATTGTTGGGTTCGTTGGCACTCATTGGCACTCCGTTGTTCTCCGGCTTCTATTCCAAAGACAGCATCATTGAAGCTGTGGCTGCCAGCCATCTGCCAGCCGCGCAGTGGGCGCACTTTGCGGTGCTAGCCGGTGTGTTTGTTACCGCGTTTTATTCCTTCCGCATGTATTTTTTGGTGTTTCATGGCAAAGAGCGTTTCGATCAAGACCCGCATGCGCACCATGACGAGCACGGACATTCTCACGAGCCACATGAATCGCCATGGGTGGTGACTGTGCCTCTGGTGCTGTTGGCTATTCCCTCAGTTTGCATTGGCTACTTCACCATGGATTACATGTTGTTTGGTGATTTCTTCAAAGATGCCATCACTGTGAACCATGCAGCGCACCCGGCCTTGACTGAGTTGCAACAGGCTTTCCATAGCCCGTTGGCCATGGCAGAACATGCGCTCACTTCATTGCCTTTTGCCTTTGCTTTGGCTGGTGTATTGACCGCGTTCTACATGTACATGATCCATCCAGCTGTACCCGCATTTATTCAACGCCGGGCGGCTCCTTTGCACACCTTGTTGATGAACAAATATTACTTGGACGACTTCAACGAACATATTTTGGCTCGCGGCACACGCTGGCTGGCGCAAGGTTTGTGGAAACGCGGTGATCAGGGTGTGATTGATGGCTTTATTGTCAACGGATCCTGGCATGTGATTGGCAAGGTGGCCAACTTTGCACGTCGCTTGCAAACTGGTTTTCTTTACCACTATGCCTTGTGGATGATATTGGGCATGTTTGGACTGGTGACCTGGTTTGTCTGGATTCACAGATGAGCTGCCCAATGACAACACACCAACAAACACTCAGAGAGACGCCATGGAAATGTTGAGCCTGGCTATTTGGACGCCTATTGTTTTCGGAGTACTGCTGTTGTCTTTTGGCAGGGATGAGCATGCGAATGCCGTGCGTTGGTTTGCATTGATTGGCGCGGTAGTGAGTTTTTTACTGACGCTGCCCTTGTACGCGCAATTCGATACTTCCACTGCTGCCATGCAGTTCGCAGAAAACTTGCCTTGGATTGACCGCTTCAATGTGAGGTATCACCTTGGCATTGACGGCATTTCTCTGTGGTTTGTGTTGCTGACATCTTTTATCACTGTGGTTGTGGTGATCGCTGGTTGGGAAGTTATTACCGAACGGATCAACCAATACATGGGCGCTTTCCTGGTGCTCAGCGGGTTGATGGTCGGCGTGTTTTGCGCGCTCGACGGCATGTTGTTTTATGTGTTTTTTGAAGCCACCTTGATCCCTATGTACCTCATCATCGGTATCTGGGGCGGGCCCAACAAAATTTACGCGGCCTTCAAATTCTTTTTATACACCTTGCTCGGCTCGTTGTTAATGCTGGTCGCACTGATCTATTTGTACATCGCGTCCGAAGGCAGTTTTGATTTGGCTACGTGGCAACAATTGCCATTGGCAGCCACACCACAAACTTTCCTTTTCTTCGCGTTTTTTGCGGCCTTCGCCGTCAAGGTGCCGATGTGGCCGGTTCACACCTGGTTGCCTGACGTGCACGTTGAGGCGCCTACTGGTGGCTCCGCCGTGTTGGCCGCCATCATGCTGAAGTTGGGTGCTTACGGCTTTCTCAGGTTTTCTTTGCCGATAGCGCCAGATGCCTCTCATGAGTGGGCTTGGTTGATGCTGACACTGTCATTGATTGCCGTGGTGTATGTCGGCTTGGTCGCTATCGTTCAGCAGGACATGAAAAAACTGGTGGCTTACTCTTCAGTGGCGCACATGGGTTTTGTCACCATTGGATTTTTTGTATTCAGTGAACTCGGCGTAAGCGGCGGCATTGTCCAGATGATTGCCCATGGATTTGTGTCTGCTGCCATGTTCTTGTGTATCGGCGTGCTTTACGACCGAGTGCATTCGCGTGAGATCGCCAGTTATGGTGGTGTGGTTAACACCATGCCTAAATTCGCAGCGTTTGCTTTGTTGTTCGCTATGGCGAATTGCGGTTTACCGGGTACTGCAGGTTTTGTCGGCGAATGGATGGTCATTCTTGCTGCCATTAAATTCAATTTCTGGTTGGGCATGCTGTCCGCTTCTGCTTTGGTTTTCGGAGCGGCTTACACACTGTGGATGGTCAAGCGTGTCTATCTGGGGCCAGTGGTGAACGAGGACGTGAAAGCATTGGAAGATATCAATGCCCGTGAATTCTTAATGCTGAGCCTGCTGGCGGTTGCGGTTTTATGGATGGGTATCTATCCCAAGCCATTCACCGATGTGATGAATACATCGGTGACCCAATTGCTGACCCATATTGCCACGAGCAAAATACCTCTATGAATACTGCCACCACCTCACCGCAGGAAAGTCGACCACGATGAACAACGTCAATTGGATGACTGCCTATCCGGAAATATTTTTACTTGTGATGGCTTGCTTCATCACGCTGGTAGATCTTGGCGTCAAATCCGCCAGACGAACGTTGACCTATGTATTGACCTTGTTCACGTTGGGCTTGCTTGCAGTGATGCAAGCTTTTTACGCCTCCAACGGTGAAACCGTTTACGGTTTTGGCCATATGGTGGTCTCCGACGCCATGGGTAATTGGTTGAAGTGTTTTGCTTCTGTCGCGATGCTGGTGACCTTGGTTTACAGTCGCCCTTATGCCGCTGACAGACAAATGCTTGAAGGCGGCGAACTGTTTATCCTCAGCCTGTTCTCTTTGCTGGGCATGTTCGTCATGATCTCAGGGAACAATTTTTTGGTGCTTTATTTAGGACTCGAGTTATTGACCCTGTCCAGTTACGCCTTGGTGGCTTTGCGAAGAGATAACGGAAACGCGACTGAAGCGGCCATGAAGTTTTTTGTGCTCGGCGCTTTGGCCAGTGGCTTTCTGTTGTACGGTTTGTCCATGATGTATGGCGCAACTGGCACCCTAGACCTTAGCTCTATTTTTCAAGCCACATCAACGGGGCATATCAAGCACCAAGTGCTGGTGTTAGGCGTGGTTTTTGTGGTTTGCGGTATCGCATTCAAACTGGGGGCCGTGCCGTTTCACATGTGGGTGCCTGACGTTTACCAAGGTGCGCCGACTGCTGTGACCTTGATGATTGCAGGCGCCCCCAAGCTTGCAGCATTTGCATTGATGATGCGTTTGCTGGTGGACGGTATGTTGCCCTTGGCGATTGACTGGCAACAGATGTTGTGGGTGCTGGTGGTGTTGTCTTTGCTAGTGGGCAACTTAACGGCAATTGCCCAAACCAATCTCAAACGGATGTTGGCTTTTTCCACCATTTCCCAAATGGGTTTTGTGTTGATCGGCATGTTGTCCGGTGTGACCAACGGCAACACCTTCTCGGCTGCCAATGCTTACAGTTCCGCCATGTTCTACATGATCAGCTACGTGTTGACGACGCTGGGTGTGTTCGGTGTCATTTTGTTGCTGGCACGCGAGGGTTTTGAAAGCGAAGAGATTTCTGACTTGGCTGGCTTGAACCAACGCAGTCCCTTGTTTGCAGCCGTCATGGCGATCTGTCTTTTTTCACTGGCGGGCGTGCCTCCGATGGTGGGATTCTTTGCCAAGTTATCTGTACTACAGGCCTTGATTGCTTCTGAACAAATCAGTTCTCTGGTGTTGGCCGTATTCGCTGTCATGATGTCATTGATTGGCGCTTTTTACTATTTACGCATTATCAAAGTCATGTACTTTGACCCTCCACTGACTGTGACATCCGTGTCTGCTGAGAAGCATGTCAAAGCTGTGTTGGCCATCAATGGCGGTTTGGTTTTAGTGCTTGGCTTGCTTCCCGGTGGATTGATGTCCTTATGTGCTGTAGCGGTAGTCAAAGCGCTTGGCACTTGATGAGTGCCTCTTAGTCATAATGCACCTATGAAAGTGCTCAATCTCCAATGTCAGCATCAACACCCCTTTGAGGGGTGGTTTGCTTCTGAAGATGATTACCAATCTCAGCGCACGCGTGACTTGGTGGAGTGTCCAGTGTGTGGAGACAACACGATCCAAAAAATGCTCAGTGCACCAAGACTGAATTTATTGGCATCTAGGCTAGATACACCCGCACCCAAAGAGCCTTCTCAAACAACCGCTTTGGATAACCCAGAACCACCTGCGACAGCACCAGTATCAGCAGACGTGCAAGTAGCTTGGTTAAAAATGGTTCAGCATGTGATCGCCAACACCGAAGATGTGGGTCAAAGCTTTGCAGAAGAAGCCCGCAAAATGCATTACGGTGAGGCAGAGGAACGCAATATCCGCGGACAAGTCACTGCCGAAGAAGGCCAGTCTTTATTGGAAGAAGGCATACCCGTGATGCCATTGCCTGTGCCTGCGGCGCTTAAAGGCTCTGTGCATTGAATTTGAAATGGCACTGCATTATTTATAGCAGTGCCAGTAAAGAATAACCGATCTCGTCAAGTTGCTTTTCGAGTGATTATTTGTTTTTTAACTTGCCTCGCGGGGCGACAAATGTCACCGGCGCGCTTGGCCGGTCACCGGGGACGATCACTTTTGGCGGTGACGTGTCTTTTTTAGGTTTCTTTTCCATTTTGTTACTGCGTTGTTCACCTTTAGCCATGCTTATCTCCTTGAGTGTTTGGTGTTGCGGTGTGACGAAGCGGCGGCCTGCCTACTTCACTTCGGTGACAAATTCAGAGGTAGGGCGACGCACTTTGACCAATTTTTCCAGCCAGTCTTCGGCGCTTAATCGATAGCCCAAGGGTAGGATGGCGACACTGCGCAAACCTTTGGCAGAGAGATTCAAAATCGCGTCAACAGCCGCAGGTTCAAAGCCTTCCATGGGGGTGCTGTCCACTTCTTCGGCTGCGGCTGCAATCAAGCTAAAGCCCAATGCAATATACGCTTGACGGGCCGCGTGTTCAAAGTTGACTTGCGGGTCGCGGGCAGGGTAATTTTTCAATAGCATTTTTCGGTAGTTTTCCCAGCCTTCGTTGGTACCGCCTCGCACGGACACATTCAAATCAAACATCTGGTTGATGCGCTCAGGGGTGTAATTGTCCCAAGCGGCAAACACCAGTAAATGGGAACAGTCAGTGATTTGAGATTGGTCATTGGCCACAGCGCGAATGCGTGTGCGAATCACTGCGTTACTGATCACCAACAATTCAAAGGGTTGCAATCCGCTGGATGTGGGTGCCAAACGCGCCGCTTCAATGATGCGTTCAACTTTGTCTTGCGAAACCACTTTGGCGGGATCCATTTTTTTAGTGGCATAGCGCCATTGCAATTGTTCTAGTAGTTGTGACATAAGGTTCCTTGGTTGCAAGGATTATCGCCTCAGCCCCTGGCCAGGGTGACCCCGCCGTCCACCACCAAGGTGTGTCCCACCACGTAGTCGCTGGCGGCAGTTGAAAGGTAGATGGCTGCAGCGGCCATGTCTTCATCACGGCCAATGCGTTGAGCGGGAATTCTTTCTGCCGTGGCCTCTTCATGGTCCCGAGCTTCGCGGTTCATGTCAGATGCAAAAGCACCAGGTGCAATGGCGTTCATGCAGATGTTGTCTTTGATGAGAGTGAGCGACATGCGTTTGGTGAGGTGAATCACGCCTGCTTTGCTAGCCGCGTAGGAATAGGTTTCCATGGGATTCACAGACACGCCATCAATGGATGCGATGTTGATGACCTTGGCCATGCGGTGCTTCGCTGCTTGGCGCAGCATGGGTGCCAGTGCTTGGGTGAGGAAGAACGGGGTTTTCATGTTGAGGTCCACCACCTTGTCCCAGCCACTTTCAGGAAAGGTATCGAACGGAGCGCCCCAAGCAGCACCGGCGTTGTTGATCAAGATGTCTAGGTGTTTTTCTTTTTCGCCCAATTGCTTGACCAACTGCGCAATGCCTTCGTTGGTGGAGATGTCCAAGGGCATGGAGATGCAGTTGCCAAAGGCTGAGAGTTCATTTGCGGTGGCATCGCAGGCAGCAACTTTGCGGGCGGTGATGTAGACCCGTGCGCCTTGGCACAACAAGCCTTTGGCAATCATGCGGCCAATGCCGCGTGAGCCGCCAGTGACCAGGGCCACGCGGCCTTGCAGTGAGAAGAGTTCGGTGGTGTTCATGGTGTGAATCCATTGGTGAGGGAAAGGGGATGAGTCAAGCACAGGTCATTACTGAGCCAGCGACGGGTGAGCCTGCGTTGTTTCAAGCCATCGTGCCACATGTGAACGATGATTCCAAAGACGATGTCAATGGTGAGCATGGCTCATTTGTCCCAACTGTCTTTTAATCCGACCGCACGGTTAAATACCAAATGACCGTCACGGTGTTCTGTGCGGTCGGCCACAAAATAACCAAGCCGTTCAAATTGAAACTTATCATCTGCTCGCGCTGTTGCAAGCGATGGTTCTACATAAGCCGTGACTGATTTCAAACTGCTGGGGTTGAGCACTGTGAGGAAATCGCGCCCGGAAGCGTCCGGATGTGCCTCGGTAAACAAGCGGTCATACAAACGCACCTCAGCTTGCAAACCGTCTGCCACACCCACCCAGGTGATCACACCTTTGGCTTTCACGCTGTCAGCGCCGGCCGTGCCGCTTTTGGTTTCCGCAAACACAGTGGCATGTACTTCAGTGACTGCGCCTTGGCTGTCTTTCACGCATCCCGTGCATTGAATGATGTAGCCGCCTTTGAGTCGCACAATCGTGCCCGCAGTGACGCTGCCGTCGGCGTTGGTTACGGGCGGGCTGAGACGCTTATAGCCTTTGGGTGGCACCTCGGCGAAGTCATCGCGTTCTATCCATACTTCTTTGCCGATGCTGAAGTGACGCTGTGTAGGCTCACTTTGTCCTTGCTCTTTGTGGGGCAAAGCGGGCAGTGTGCAAGGCTCAAGGTGACCTGCGCCAAATGCTTCATCCCAATTGGTCAACACCAATTTGACAGGGTCCAGCACGGCCATTGCGCGGTGCGCTTTGAGTTCCAGGTCTTCGCGCAAACAGCCCTCTAGCGTGCTGTAGTCGATCCAACTGTCGCTCTTGGTGACACCAATGCGTTCAGCGAACATTTGCAGGCTGGCCGGTGTGTAACCGCGACGGCGCAAGCCGACGATGGTGGGCATGCGCGGGTCGTCCCAGCCGCTGACATGGTGGTCGTTCACCAGTT
>CANHLD010000003.1 GCA_947461325.1 Comamonadaceae bacterium | reverse complement strand
CATTGGATCCTAATGTCTGGGTCATGCAGCACGGTGCTTTCGAGAGCTTGGCAGAGGCGCGTAACTTTCAGGCGACTTCTCTGGGATACCAATCCGGGCAAGTGTTGTTCACCCAGCGAAAAGGCAGCAAGCCTTATTACATTTTGATCACGGGTCCCTACACCGACCGCGAGCAGGCGCAAGCATTGATGAAGCAAAACCCGCCGCTGGCCAAGGCTTGGGTGCGTTCCGCTAAATCAATCAAGGCGCAGTTTCAGGAATAAGTTGGAGTGAGTAGTCAAGATTTTCAGATCAGGGTCGATGCATACACACGGAGTAACTCATGAACCAGAACCCTGTCATCACAGATGATCCGTTGCCAGATGGACAGTTAGTAGACCAAACAGTGAATTCGCAAGACTCAGGCGCTGCTGATGGATCCGCGCCGCACCATGAAACACTTGATCACGCAGTGACAGATCACTTGAATGCGCATTTGCCTGCGCCGCATTTGAATTCGAACCACAGCAGTTATGGTTTGACTGATCCGAGCAGTTTGGCTGCAGTAGCTACGCTCGAGTTGCATGATCCGGATTTACAACCTGCCACTACAACGGAATTGGCCGCCCCTATTTGGATGCCGCCTAGAGATACAGCCACTGAAGGCGAAGTTGCTAAGCAGACCGCAACAACCCTCTTGTCACAGCAACCCTCAGTGTTGACCCACTTGGCTCAAGTTGGCCTGACATCCTCCGATCAATGGGAAGAGCAAATCCAGCCCCGCATTCAAAAGTTGAACGATGACATTTCACAGGTGCATGTTCAATTGGATGAGCTGGAACGCAAAACCCCCAAATAGATTTCCTGAGGATATTCAACATGGCGCAAGATTCGAAACAAGCAGATGCCACAGATGATGGCGACTTCTTGCCAGATATGCCAGTTCATACGGAAGAAGAAGCTACTACTGAAGCACTTGCCATCGGTTTGGATGAACTTCAGGCGCAGTCTTTGGACAGCTCAGAGGTGGCGCGCCAAATTGAAGAATTGACCGGAGTGGTTCTCAGTTCTGCTGAAGTATCCACCCGTTCAGCAGAAGTCGCAGCCAACATCAGTCATGAAATGCGTGGCGTGATGAAAACCGTCAGTGATCTGACATCTAAAAACATATTGCATTCCCGCGTCATCTTGGTCGGGTTGCTGAGTTTCTTAATCATTGCGGTGGGCACTTTCTTTGCCATTTCCACACGGCTTCAACAAAACATCCGTCAGCTTGACAGTTTGTCGCTGGCGGTGGGCAAACGTGTGGTTGAACTCGATGCCACTTTGGCAACCTTTGGCGACGCCACCCGTGGCTTAGGGGACACCACAGAAAAGCTCGACAGCATGGAAGAGCGTCAAATCAAACTTGACGATAAATTCCAGGCGAAGATGGAAGACTTGAATAAGTTATTTGTGAAATTGCCCGACCAGATTTCAGGTCAAATCAACGGTCAATCTGAAAAAAACTTAGACGCCAAGCTCAAAGATTTGCAAAAAAGCATACAGGCTTTAGAGACCAAAGTGCAAGCCCTGTCAAACAAGCCCGCACCGGCTGCGGCACCTGTGGTCAACAGTCAGAAAGAAGTGATTGCTGAAATTCAAAAGCTGAAAAAAGACCTTGAAGCTGCAAATGCTGCTGCAACGACGGCGGCATTGAAGGCGGCTGCCAAAGAGCGTGAACGTGAAAAACCACTCGACAAACCGCTTGTCATGCCTAAACCAGCCCCTGAAGTTAAGCCTGTCGACAAGAAGGCTGTCGAGGCCAAAGCCGCTGCAGAAGCAAAGGCGGCAGAGGCTAAAGCTGCAGAATTAAAAGCCACAGAAGCACGTCTGGCAGCTGAGGCCAAGGCAGCGGCGGAAGCCAAGGCGCGTTTGGCTGCTGAAGCCAGAGCCGCTGCCGCCGAGGCGGCAAAGGCGGCCGCTCAACCACCAGCTTTGCCGCCACGAGCCGCACCTAAAGAAGACCGGGTCATTTTTCCTCGCCCCTCAAGCGACAACTGAAATACCAAGCGGGCTGCCAGTCCGCTTTTTTCATGGTCTGAATTCACAGGTTATTTAAGCTGAAAACTTTCAGCGTTTGCCCGTGGCCAATAAGTTTTGTAGGGCTCAGGCAGTTTGGCCACACTGTCTTTGAGCAATGCGCCCGCAGCCAAGGGCGGGTAAATTTGCGCCAAGGTCAATGTTTCATTGCCATTGATGCGGTGAGAAAAATGGTGGGCTCGCAGCTCGTCTGGCGATGAAAGGCCGGCAGCTTGGAGTAACTCCTTGAAAGCTTCTAACGTGTGTTGATGAAAATTTTTCACACGTTCAGCTTTGGTTGGCACAACCAAGGCCATTTGCCGTTGCGGATCTTGCGTGGTGACACCTGTCGGACAATTTCCGGTGTGACAAGTTTGCGCTTGTATGCAACCGAGTGCGAACATGAAGCCACGCGCGCTGTTACACCAGTCGGCACCCAAAGCCAAAGTGCGGGCCATGTCAAAACTGCTGATGATCTTGCCGCTGGCGCCCAACTTGATATGTTCACGCATACCAATACCCACCAAAGTGTTGTGAACAAGTTGCAGGCCCTCTTTCATAGGCATACCCATGTGGTCTGAAAACTCCAGGGGTGCGGCCCCTGTGCCGCCTTCTGCGCCGTCAACCACGATGAAATCCGGCAGTATGCGAGTCTCTAGCATGGCCTTGGCTATGCCGAACCATTCCCAAGGGTGGCCTATGCACAGTTTGAAACCCACCGGTTTGTTTTGGCTGAGTTCGCGAAGACTCTGCATGAATTCCAGCATTTCAATCGGTGTGCCAAAACTGCTGTGAGCGGCAGGAGATACACAGTCAGCACCCATGGGAACGCCGCGTGCCTCTGCGATCTCCGGCGTTACCTTTGCCGCAGGCAGCACCCCGCCATGTCCTGGTTTGGCACCTTGGCTCAATTTGATTTCAATCATTCTTACCTGGGGTTCACGCGCTTGTGCGACAAAGCGCTCAGGGGAGAAGCGACCCTGGTCATCCCGGCAACCGAAATAACCTGACCCAATTTCCCAAATCAAATCACCGCCATGAATGCGGTGATAGCGTGAAATGGAGCCTTCACCTGTGTCATGGGCAAAGCCGCCCATTTGTGCACCTTGATTCAAGGCCATGATGGCGTTGGCGCTGAGCGCACCGAAACTCATGGCCGAAATATTGAACAAGCTGATGTCATAGGGTTGGCTACAAGCGGTGTTACCGACGCGAACTTTGAATCTGTGGTCGGCGATGGTGCTCGGCGCGATTGAATGCGTGAGCCATTCATAGCCATTGGCCTCAACATCCAGTTGGGTGCCGAAGGGGCGCTTGTCCGACTGCGCTTTGGCTCTGGCATAGACCAAGGTGCGTTGCGCCCGAGAAAACGGCGTGGCTTCAGATTCGTTTTCGATGAAATACTGGCGAATTTCAGGACGGATGAATTCGAGCAAAAAGCGCATGTGTCCCAGAATCGGGTAATTGCGCAAAATGGCATGGTGTGTTTGCAGCAAATCATGAACGCCTACTGCCGTCAGAAAAGCAAAAAAACTTAAAGCCATCCAAGCTTGGCCAGTCGCCACCACCAGCAGCAGACTAAAGCACAGTCCGCCAAGTGCGATAAAAAACGTGGTGTACCTGACTGGGTAGCGTATGTTGTTGAGATCAAGCACTGTCGTTACCTCTGCAGCAGCCCTGACCTCACAGGTTCAGGTGTTTGTGTTGCGCAATCTAGAAGACAGACGCGCTTGTGCCAGAGAGGATACCTCAGCCCGCAAGCGTGCCATCGACAGCTGGCTGTCCGAGGCACTTTGGATTTCTTTGAGGTCATGCAGTATGTTTTGTCGCAAGTCCACCAATTCCTGTTCAATCTTGGCTAAGTGCTGGCGCAATTCGCGCTGCTGTGCCATGCGTTGGCTGAGTAAATTGACGCTTTGCGCAATCAGTTTCCAACTTTGTGCCAATTCATCTTTGGGGGGTTGGTGGAGTTGCTCAAACAGTTCGCCAAGTAAGGGATCATGCAAAACTTCTGCGGAGCTGTGGCCCGCTTCATGACGTGCAGTTTCTAAAGCAGTTTCTAAATTGCCGTCAGTTCGACCGTTATTCGACAGGCCCACAGATTCAGTCTCAGTCTGAACATGGGTTTTGATCTGTGGGTCAGAAAAATTGTGCACAGCCGCCCAGCCCATGCCTGGGTCGTATTGTTTGAGGCCTTTGAAGGCGAGGAATTTTTCTTCTGACATGATGCAATGCGATCAAAGTTTGGCTGAGTTGCCGCGAGCTAGTCGCTTCAAAAATTCCGGAATACCCATTTGAACCAAAGAACGTGAATTCGCGTTTTCTTCTGTTTCAGTAGCCAGTTTGCGTTGTTTGTAACGGCCTAGCACTGAATACTGGCTTGAGTTGGGTATGGAGTCAAGCACACTGGCTTTGGCCGGTGTCAACGGAACTCGGTGGCTGCCGCTGTCTTGGGCTGTCAATTTGACAGGGGCAGTGCGTGGTTGTTGTGATTGCGCCATGCGAATTTCACGTGCGGCACAAATGGCTTCGCCGAATTCACGGAATGATTCACCGCCCAAGTCTCTGGCATCCATCAGGTAACCACGTTCAAACAAATCACGGGCACTTTGCGCCTCGAGAATCGGCGGAGCAAGCATGAAGCTGACGGGGAAGCGCTGTTTGGTGAAAACGTCTGAATTCAATTGTTCATTCAAGACGCGTGTCGGGCAAACCACCAACATGGGGCGACGAACAGCTGCTGAATCAAACACCCAGCGGTGACGACTCAAAAACCCGGAGGTTGCTGCCAGTTCTATTTCAGACACCGAGGTGGGCACCAACACCATGTCAAATTCAAACATCAATTCGCCTGCCAAGGAATCTGACCATGTCAAATCACACACCAAAATGTCACATTCGCTGGCGGCGCGCCGCATTTGTAAACGGGCTTCAAAAATGGGACGGTTGCCACCTTGGTCTACGGGCAAGGCCAAGTGCTGGACAACTGCGCCTACGGGCGGGGCTTGCTTCAGCCAATTGCTGGAAGAGCCATGCGGATCCCAATCAATCAATGTGACACCCAAGTTCAGGCTGCGGCTGAGATATGCCACCAGATTGGCTGACAAGGTGCTTTTTCCAACACCGCCCTTTTGACTGGTGACCAAAATCTTGAATGCCATTTGTAACTCCGGTAGGGCCTGAAGCCTGCGGTTAAAACCCAGAATTTAATTGAGCTAAATTCTGTAAGGGGGTGTGAATATTAGCTTTTTTGAAATTACTGTCAAATTCGATAGCGGATCGTGTTGTTTTTGTGCTATTTGGTAATTGCTGAGGGGATTACCAGACGGTGCTTGTGAAAAAGTCATTAAAAAAGACACAATCCCACCAATGGACAAAGTACGCATCGATAAATGGTTATGGGCAGCGCGTTTTTACAAAACCCGCTCATTGGCGACGGAAGAAATCCAAAAAGGGCGCATTTCCATCAATGACCAGGTGGTTAAACCGGCGCGCGATGTGAAAGTCGGCGATCTGGTTTCGATTCGCCGCGAAGGTCTGACGCGAAGCATTGAAGTCTTAGGGGTCAGCGAAGTGCGCGGGCCGGCACCTCAAGCGCAGCTACTTTACGTGGAAACGCCCGAGAGTTTGAAGGCCAAGGAGGTCCACAGCTTGCAGCGGCGTTTTGCCCGCGAACCGGCGTTGAGTATTGAGAATGGCAGACCGACCAAGCGTGACCGTCGAGACATAGAGCAAGCCGGGCATGCGTGGGATGACCGATGGAGTGCTTCACTGTGAAATTACCAGGTATGGTTTGGCGTGCGCTGATGCGGGACACGAGAGCGGGCGAATTGCGGTTGCTTTTTGTGGCGGTGAGCCTGGGTGTCGCGGCTTTGTCTTCGGTTGGTTTTTTGGCAGACCGTATTGAAGCTGGCTTGCAACGAGACGCCCGGCAATTGCTTGGCGGCGATGCGGTTCTCGCCAGTGACCATGCTTTCACGCCCGATGTTTTAGACAAAGTCCAAAGTTTTGGTTTGCGATCTGTGGTCACCTCGACGTTTCCCACCATGGCCCGCAGCGGTTCTGTTGAGACAGGCAACAGCCGTTTGGTTGCTCTCAAAGTGGTGTCTGAAGGTTACCCCTTGCGCGGCCAACTGCAAGTGTTGGCGCCCTTGGATCAACCCCATCCCAAACCAGCGCTGGTCAAAGAGTTGACCAATGAAACCTTGTATGACCGCCCTTCAGTGGCTAC
This sequence comes from Comamonadaceae bacterium, assembly GCA_947461325.1. Taxonomy (GTDB): domain Bacteria; phylum Pseudomonadota; class Gammaproteobacteria; order Burkholderiales; family Burkholderiaceae_C; genus Limnohabitans. Next base: position 20,612 of record CANHLD010000003.1, on the reverse strand, counting down.
CCGGGACATTCCAGCAGCAGGTGAAGTTTGGGTAGAACCGGCTATTTTGGAAGCCTTGGAAATCAAGCTGGGTGAATCTATTTCCCTAGGCGAGCGCACACTTATCGTCTCTCGTATCCTGACTTCTGAGCCTGATCGGGGCGCGGGTTTCATGAATTTTGCGCCCCGGGTCATGATGAACCAAGCAGATCTGGACGCCACCCGGTTGGTGCAAGCGGCCAGCCGCATCACTTGGCGTTTGGCTGTGGCAGGTGAACCCCGGCAACTGACTCCATTCACGCAGTGGGCGCAGGCCTATGTCAAAAAGGCCGAGATCCATGGCATCAGGCTTGAAACCTTGGAGGCAGGGCGACCAGAAATGCGCCAGACCTTGGAACGGGCCGAAAAATTTTTGCATTTGGTGGCACTGCTGGCTGCCTTGTTAAGCGCTGTCGCAGTGGCATTGGCAGCCAGATCGTTTGCTAACGGGCATCTGGACGAATGCGCCATGTTGCGTGTTCTGGGGCAAAGTCAGCGGCATATTCTGTGGGTATATCTGGGTGAATTTTTAACAGCGGGCTTGTTGGCCAGCTTGTTAGGACTGACATTAGGTTTTGGTTTGCACCATTTATTCGTGCAATTATTGGTTGGACTGGTGGATACCAATTTACCGGCTGCCGGTTCGCAGCCTGTATGGCAAGGTCTGGGCGCAGGCTTGACTTTGTTGCTGGCCTTTGGTTTGCCGCCCATCTTGCAATTGGCGCAAGTACCGGCGCTGCGCGTCATTCGTCGGGATCTGGGACCGGTACAAGCTGCATCCTTGGGCGTGTTTGCGTTGGGCTTGGCTGGGTTTGCCGGATTGTTGGTCAATGCCAGCAGAGACTTGTCACTGGGCTTGATGGTGGTGGGTGGATTCGCCGCTGCCGCATCGGTTTTTGCCGGTATGGCTTGGCTGGCTGTGTGGGGTTTGCGGCAATCTGTCAATTTGCCGGGCGTGCCCACTTGGTTGCGCATGGCGACTCGGCAGATCAGCGCCAGACCGGGTTACACAGTCGTACAAATCAGTTCTTTGTCTGTCGGATTGCTGGCTCTGATGTTGTTGGTTTTACTGCGTACCGATCTGGTTGATAGTTGGCGCAACGCCACCCCAGCAGATGCGCCCAATCGGTTTGTCATCAATATCCAACCGGATCAATCACAGGACTTTTTGACTTATGTGAATGAGGCAGGCATCAAGCGCTTGGACTGGTACCCGATGATCCGAGGCCGCTTGATTGAAATCAACGGCAAACCTATCCGACCCGAAGACTACACCGATGAACGCGCGCAACGCTTGGTAGAGCGTGAATTCAATATGTCGCATTCCGCCCGCGCACCAGAGCACAACCAAATTGTGCAGGGACGTTGGGTGCCGGAAGAGGCCAACGCCATCAGCATGGAAGAAGGCATTGCCAAAACACTCAAACTCAAGCTCGGCGATGAACTGCGTTTTGAGATGGCCGGACAAAGCATGAGTGTTCGTATGACGTCCCTCAGACGCGTGGATTGGACTTCTATGCGGGCCAATTTCTTCGCGCTCTATCCGGTTTCCACCTTGCCAGAATTACCAAAGACATACGTTGCTGCTTACCGGGCGCCGGATCGCAAAGGTTTTGACAATGAATTGGTCAACCGTTTCCCCAATATCACCAATGTGGACATGGGTGCAACTATCAATCAAGTGCAAAAGGTTTTGGGGCAGGTGATTGGTGCGGTGGAGTTTTTGTTCGGCTTCACGCTGGCGGCGGGCTTGGTGGTTTTGTTTGCCACGGTGACAGCCACACGCGAAGAGCGCGCCAGAGAATATGCCATCTTGCGCGCCTTGGGTGCGGGCAACAAACTCCTGCGGCAAGTGCAAACCGCTGAATTGTTAGGTATTGGCGCTCTTTCCGGGGGACTGGCTGCATTGGTTGCAGCCTTCATGGGCTGGGGTTTGGCCATGTACATTTTTGAATTTACTTGGCAGGCCTCGCCTTGGATTTTGGTCGCGGGTACGTGCTTAGGCGCTGTCTTGGCTTGGGGAGCCGGTTGGTGGGGAATGCGCGAAGTGTTGCGCCGACCCGTAGTTCAAACCTTGCGCTTGGCGGCGGAATGATGTTGCACAGCTGTCGACTTGTCAGCTAAGTAACACCACCAGCGCGCCTGCGCCGCCCTCAGAGGCTTTGGCTTGTACAAAAGCCAATATTTCATTTTTTTGAACCAACCAGCGTTGCACCTTGGACTTCAGTACGGGCGATTTGCCCGGCGAACCCAAACCTTTGCCATGCACCACACGCACACAACGCCATCCGCGCTTGTGAGCATCTTTAATGAATTGCCCCAACGCTTCTCTGGCCTCATCGGTGCGCAAGCCGTGTAGATCTATTTGACCTTGCAAACTCCAATGGCCTTTGCGTAATTTTTGGGTTACATCGGTGCCTATGCCGCTGCGTCTGTAACTGAGTTCATCATCGGTATCGAGCAAAGTACTGACATCAAAATCATCGCTCAGGCTTTCTTTCAAAACGCGGTCGTCATCTATTCTTTGTTGAAAAGCTTTGGGGGGCGCAGGCTCCTTGGCTAACAAGACCCTGGCTTGGGGTGGAACAGGCTGCACATGACCCACAGCACGTTTAAATAAGTTGCGTTCCGCCGCAGCCTTTTGCTCGGCTGCTCGCCGCTCGGCTTCCAAGGCTGCTTTTTTCGCAGCTTCATCAGACAAGGTTTTTTTGATGCCCGCCAGATCTTGCAGGCTGCGGGCTTTCACCATGGACTTCGCTCCGCCATAGACCAATGTATGCCTGGGCCGACGATGATGTGGTCTAACACTTTGACGTCCACCATGGACAAGGCTGTTTGCAGCGTTCTAGTCAGTGCGCTGTCCGCGGCAGAGGGGCGCACATCGCCGCTGGGATGGTTGTGCGCAAGAATCACAGCCGCTGCGCCTTGGTCTAAAGCCAGTTTCACCACTTCACGTGGGTATACCGACGTTTGGTTCAATGTACCTTTGAACATTTCTTGAAAACCCAGCAACCGGTATTGCGCATCCATCAAAACCACGGCAAAAACCTCCTGGCTGTAAGCACCCATTTGCAATTGTAAAAATTGTTTCACACTGTCTGGGTTGTTTAATAAATCTCTCTTGCGCATTTTTTGCAGCAAGACTCTTCGTGATAATTCAAGAATTGCCAGCAATTGGGCTCGTCTTGCTGAGCCGCCCAAGCCCTTGGCCGTTTGTAAGTCGGTGGGGCTGGCTTGCAACAACCCGGCCAAGCCATGAAAGTCGTCAAGCAAGGATTGGGCGAGTTGCAAGACATTTTGACCTGGCAGACCCGTGCCGAGCATGACAGCCAGCAATTCTGCATCAGTGAGTGTGTGACTGCCCATTTGCAGCAATCTTTCGCGCGGGCGGGTCGTTTTGGGTATATCCAATAGCTGCATGGGTGGCTAGCAAGTGACGTTTTAAAAAAGGCAGAGCAGCGCATCTTCGCGGAGTTTCATTCCTTCATAGGGTGATATGTGTCCTGTTGGATTTGTGATTTGCAGCCTTTCTACAATAGCAGCAGATTACAAAGGCGACCATGACAGCCCCAACGTTGATTCAAAACGGCTCTTTTCTGACATTGCATTACCGATTGAGCGGCCCGCAGGGCGACATCATCAACACGTTCGGTGGTCCGCCGGCCACGCTTTCATTGGGCAATTCAGAGCTGGCGCCCGCTATTGAGGCCAGATTGATAGGATTGACCGAAGGAGAACACATCACTTTGGAATTGGCGGCCGGGGAGGCCTTTGGGGAACACAACCCCCAGATGTTGCAGTGGGTTTCCCGACAAATGCTGGATCAGTTTGGCGAAAAAGGGGCGGCCTACGCGGTCGGGGAAGTCGTTGAGTTCCCCGCACCAGAAAATGCCGGTCGGTATGCTGGCGCAGTCAGGCAAGTCAATGAGAATGAAATACTGTTTGATTTCAACCATCCACTGGCCGGTCAAGCCGTCAGTATGGAAGTTAAAGTGATTGGAGTGTTGTGAATGACTGAATCTGTCGGCACAGAAATTATCATGGCCGAGCCGCGCGGGTTTTGCGCGGGTGTCGACCGAGCCATTGACATCGTTGAGCACGCCTTATTTAAATTTGGCGCTCCTATTTATGTGCGTCATGAAATTGTGCACAACACGCATGTGGTTGACGACTTGCGCGCGCGCGGCGCTATTTTTATTGAAGACTTGGATGATGTGCCGCCAGATGCGACGCTGGTGTTCAGTGCGCACGGTGTTCCTAAAGAAGTGGAGCATGAAGCCGCCAGAAGAGGTTTCAGGGTGTTTGACGCGACTTGCCCCTTGGTGACAAAAGTGCATGTGGAAGTTGCCAAGTTGCACAAAGAAGGCTATGAATTCATCATGATTGGCCACAAAGGACATCCAGAGGTGGAAGGCACCATGGGGCAATTGCCCTCGGGCATACATTTGGTGGAAGACGCCGAAGATGTGACCAAAATCAAACCTTTGCAAACACACAAACTGGCTGTGGTGACCCAGACCACTTTGAGTGTGGATGATGCCGCGGAAATCATGGCTGCAGTCAAACTGCATTTCCCCATGGTTCGCGAACCCAAACAACAAGATATTTGCTATGCCACGCAAAATCGCCAAGATGCCATCAAGGTATTGAGCCCGCAGGTAGACATCGTCATTGTGGTTGGAAGCCCCACCAGTTCAAACAGCAACAGATTGCGGGATGTGGCCGCCAAATACGGCACACCCAGCTATATGGTTGACAATGCGTCTGAACTGCAAGCGCAATGGCTCGAAGGCAAACACAAAATTGGTTTAACGGCAGGCGCATCGGCGCCGGATATATTGGTACAACAAGTCATAGCCCGATTGCGCGAACTAGGCGCTGTCTCAGTTCGAACACTCGAAGGTATTCAAGAAACCGTGAAATTCCCGCTGCCTAAGGGCTTGAGAAACGATTAACTTTTTAAACAGCGACCATGCTAGATATTGCTTTCCTTAGACGCGACCTGAACCAAGTCATAGAACGTTTGCAAACCCGCAAACTGCCTCAAACTTTTTTGAACGTAGATATTTTTCAGTCCATGGAGGCTGAGCGCAAAACGCTTCAAACCCGTACTGAGGAATTACAGGCGAAGCGCAACAGTTTGTCTAAAGGCATTGGTCAATTGAAGGCCAAGGGCGAATCTACAGATGCATTGATGGCAGAAGTGGCGCAGTTAAAAGATGAATTGGACTCTTCTGCACAGCGACTAGATATTCTTCAAAATGAACTGCAGCAACTTTTATTAGCGTTGCCCAATTTGCCGCAGGCGGATGTTCCACAAGGTTTTGATGAACATGGCAACGTTGAATTGCGCCGATGGAGTCCTACAGGAAAAGACCCTGTGCCTTTGCAATTCGCTGCAAAAGATCATGTGGATATCGGTGAGCCCTTGGGACTGGATTTTGAAACCGGCGTGTTGCTGTCTGGATCGCGTTTTGCATTCATGAAAGGCCCGATTGCCAGGTTGCATAGAGCGCTTGCGCAATTCATGTTGGACGTGCAAACACAAGAACATGGCTACATCGAGTGCTACACGCCTTATATCGTGAATGCTGATAGTTTGCGTGGCACCGGTCAGTTGCCCAAGTTCGAAGAAGATTTGTTCGCGGCTAAAAAGGGCGGGCAAGACGGCGATGTCGATGGACAGGCTTTGTACTTGATTCCCACCAGTGAAGTACCGCTGACCAATTATGTGCGTGACAAAGTGCTGGCTGAATCCGATCTTCCTCTCAAGCTGACAGCTCACACGCCTTGTTTTCGCTCTGAAGCAGGCAGCCACGGACGAGATACCCGGGGCATGATTCGGCAGCATCAGTTTGACAAAGTTGAAATGGTGCAAATCGTTCATCCCGATCGAAGCAACGATGCTTTGAAAGAGATGACCGGGCATGCCGAGGCTATATTGCAAAAACTAGGTTTGCCTTATCGCGTGATGCTGCTTTGTTCGGGCGACATGGGTTTTGGTGCTGCCCGCACGCACGACTTGGAAGTTTGGTTGCCGGCGCAAAATACTTACAGAGAAATCAGCTCTTGCTCGAATTGCGAGGCATTTCAGGCGCGCCGCATGCAGGCACGCTTTAAAAATGCACAAGGTAAAAATGAATGGGTGCATACATTGAACGGTTCTGGACTGGCCGTTGGCCGTACGCTGGTTGCTGTGCTTGAAAATTACCAACAGGCAGACGGCAGTGTGCGAATACCTGAAGCTTTGCGTCCCTATATGGGGCAACTTGAATTTTTGAAACCCTGACTCTCAAAGGAAAAGTCCATGATCAAGCATATATTGATTGCAAGTACAGCATTAATGCTGATGACAGGCTGTACGAATATGCCCATGGGCGCGGGGAGATCTGCTGCAAGCGTAGACATGAGTGGCGCAGATTTGTTGGCACAAACCCAGTTGCCAGCAGGGGCCAGAATATTGCATGATCAATCCACAGTCATTGGCTCGGGAAACAACTGGGTAGGACGGGTGGTCATAGATTCAGCGCGTGAGCCTGCAGCTGCATTTGGTTATTTCTTAGATAACTATCCATCCCAAGGGTGGACATTGTTATCAGCCGTGCGAGCCAAAACGAGTGTGATGGTTTTTACCAAGCAAGATCACAACGTCACTATAGAGATTCAAGAAGGTAATGTATTGGCCGCCGGTTCTGCATTAGTTATTCTCACCAGAGCGCCGCGTAATGCTAACGATGTGAACCCTGCTTCAACCAAACAAGAAATGCCGCAAGTTGTAGATATTCAATCCAAGCCTTAAGTAGGTAGATATTCGCGCTGATTAATTTTTTTGATGAGCTTGAATGAGACCATAGGAAAGATGGCAGAGTGGTCGAATGCACCGGATTCGAAATCCGGCGTACAGGTTCTCCTGTACCGAGGGTTCGAATCCCTCTCTTTCCGCCAGTTTTACTTAACCATGCAAACTGGACAGTTTGTAGCTGACTCTATCGAAGCGACTTGTATCTGCTATAAAAGTCAAAGGCATGCGCTACACCTGAAAGAGCAAGACACCCAAATACTTCAATAGGTACATCAACTGGTGCAGCAGTTCTGATGCCCAGTATCAAGAAAAAACCGGGAAGTAAACCGAGAGAAGATTCTTTGATGCTCAGGCCACGTTGAAAAATTTGGTAACGAATACACAAGACCAACCATTCCATCAAAATGAAAATCAAGATGCAATCGATGTATAACAAGGGAAGCGTAGCTGTTGTCAAAAATGTCCTCTGTCAATATGAAAACAACGAATAATCAAGTTACTGCCTTAGTTCAATAAGCAAAAGAAACTCTGCAATGAAATGAAACTGATTAATTCGGATTTTCATGATTATGTAACATGAATGAAATAAAAGGCATTTAAGATAATATAAAGTAATGAGAACTGCTGTGCTCAATGAAGGAAAAAAGATGGAAAAAAATCCTATCCACGTTCTTTTTTTATGTACCCATAATTCGGCCAGAAGCATATTGGCCGAGGCTTTGCTTAACCATCTCGGCGGCGGCAGATTCAAGGCGTATTCAGCAGGTAGCAGTCCACGTGAAAATCAACAGCCGAACCCCTTGGCAATAGAAACATTAAATAACGCGGGTATTGCTACAACAGGTTTGACCAGTAAAAGTTGGGATGTGTTTTCTTCACCTGATGCACCTCAAATGGATTTGGTCATCACTGTTTGCGATAACGCGGCAGGAGAAACTTGCCCCTATTGGCCTGGTCAACCCGCTACTGCACATTGGGGCTATGAAGATCCCTCTGCCGGGCAAGCCAGTCAGGATGAAAAGCGCATAGCCTTCATCAAAACTTTACACATGATTCGCAAGCGTCTTGAAATTTTTGTCAATTTACCTGAGGCGGGATTGAGCAGACTGCGGATACAACAAACTGCCAGAGAGCTTAGTCAGTCTTGAAAAACATCCAACATATTCTGTCTGAGTTTGCGGGAACTTGCGCTTTGCTTTGTGCCGTTATCGGTTCGGGCATCATGGCCGAGCAACTATCTCAGGGAAATACAGCGGTGGCTTTGCTAGCCAACACCTTGGTCACTGTGTTTGCGCTCTATGTGTTGATTGAAACATTGGGGCCATTCAGCGGTGCACATTTCAACCCGCTCGTCACCATATTCATGGCTTGGCGTGACAAATGGACATTGGCGCTAACTGCAATGACTGTGATCGCGCAATTCGCTGGAGCAGCATCCGGCGCATGGCTTGCGCATGCCATGTTTGATCTGGAAATATTACAGTGGTCCGCCAAAGTCAGAACAGGACCTGGACAATGGCTGTCTGAAGTCATAGCGACGGCCGGTTTACTGTCTGTTATTTTGCTGGCGCCCAAACAAAAAATACCAACACTTGTTGCTTGCTACATTGGCGCGGCGTATTGGTTTACTGCCAGCACTTCATTCGCAAATCCTGCGGCAGTCATTGGCAGAATGATGAGCAATACATTTGCAGGCATCAGTCCCTCAGATGCACCAGCTTTTGTACTCGCTGAAATAACAGGTGTTGGCCTTGTATTTATTTTTTTAAAGTTAAATGATGTGAAAGTCAGATAAATCTGTCACAGCATTTCTGGTGTTTGTAATGTAACTAACATTGTTTGCTCTTCATCTTCTTTATTCCTTGAACGAAGCCACCAAACACTTCCTTTTTTTACAACAACTTCAGGAATTTGTATTTGGAGAAGTTTTTTAATCACTTCACCAATCAAGGGTTGATGTGTAACCAATAACACATTGCTTTTATTGACAGGCCATTGAACCAATGCAAGAACATCCTCAATTGAGGCATTGGGTGAAAGTTCGTCACGTAGCTTGTATTTCCTACCAAGTGGGGTAACAGTCTGTTCGGCGCGAACAGTAGGGCAGCAAAGAATCTTTGTGCTTTCAGGTAACTGCCTCTCCAGCCAGTGAGCCATGCGCTGTGCTTGTCTTTCACCTCGAGGGGACAATTCACGATCAGAATCTGATTGACCATGAACAGCATGTGCCGTTTCAGCATGACGCCAAAAAATTAAATCCATTTTGATCTCATTTGGTTTGAGGCAATTTAAAAACGCTCGAATCATTCAATGTAGTGGTGCCAGATGACGAACCCATGACATCAAGTCATTAAAAGTTCACAAATCAGCAAAATATTTGTCATGTCGCGTTCATAAGATAGAAACAACAGAGGACAAATTAATATGAAAATCACTGTATTCGGTACGGGCTATGTAGGTTTAGTTCAGGGCGCAGTTCTTGCCGAGGCGGGGCATCTAGTAACTTGCGTAGATATAGATAAACAAAAAATAAGCAAATTGAAAGATGGAGACATTCCAATCTATGAACCCGGCTTGGAATCAATAGTTAAAACAAATTATTCAGAGCAAAGACTTGTATTCACAACGGATGCACAAAGCGCTTTGAGTCAAACAGATGTGGTTTTTATTGCAGTGGGTACTCCTCCAGATGAAGATGGAAGTGCTGACCTTCGGCATGTCTTAAAAGTTGCACAAACCATTGGGCAGTATTTACAAAATTACGCAGTCATTGTGAACAAATCTACGGTGCCTGTCGGAACAGCTGATAAGGTGCGGGAAGAAATCCAGAGAAGTATGGCTGTTCGAGGCGTTGGCATCGAATTCGATGTGGTTTCTAACCCTGAGTTTTTGAAGGAAGGTGCAGCTGTTGCTGATTGTCAAAGGCCAGACCGAATCGTTATTGGCACAGACAGTCTCAAAGCAGAAAAAATATTGAGAGAACTTTACGAGCCATTCAATAGAAACCACGACAAAATCATCATCATGGGTATACGAAGTTCTGAGATGACCAAATATGCAGCGAATTGCATGTTGGCTGCCAAAATCAGTTTCATGAATGAAATGGCAAATATTGCTGAGGCTGTAGGCGCTGATATTGAATCTGTACGACAGGGCATAGGTAGTGATCAACGTATTGGCTACCATTTTATTTACGCGGGTGCTGGTTATGGTGGAAGTTGTTTTCCGAAAGATGTCAGTGCTTTGGTTAAAACTGCGGAAGACATGGGCTTTGAACCGTTGATATTGAATGCCATCGAATCACGTAACAAGGCTCAAAAGCAAGTGGTGTTTGAGAAGATCAATAAGTATTTTAAAAACGATTTATCCGGCAAAACATTGGCTCTGTGGGGTTTGTCATTCAAGCCCAACACAGATGACATGCGCGAAGCGCCTAGCCGAGTTTTGATGGAAGCATTGTGGCGAGCAGGTGCCAAAGTACAAGCTTATGACCCTGCGGCTATGGAAGAAGCTCAACACATTTATGGTGTGCAACCCATGCTTCAACTGTGCGGCACCAAAGAGGCCGCTTTAAATAATGCAGATGCATTGGTCATCATGACTGAATGGAGACAGTTCAAAGCGCCGGATTTTGAATTAATGAAAAGCACTTTATTACAACCGGTGATCTTTGATGGTCGTAATTTATTTGATCCCATTCGCATGAAGGAGCGGGGATTTATCTACAAAGGAATTGGCAGAGAGTAATTAAAAAATATCAGGTACATACATATCTGCTGGTACCGGATGCCTGCTGTAATCCGGATTGCGTACACGTGCGGGTAATTCAATGGAGGGATGCTCAATCTCAGAATAAGCCATGAGTGAAAGCAGATGCTGTATGCAGTTGAGCCGGGCTCGTTTTTTGTCTACAGCTTGCACAACCCACCAGGGTGCTTCAGGAATATGTGTTCTCTCAATCATGGCTTCTTTAGCGTGGGTATAGGCTTCCCATCGTTTGCGGCTCTCTAAATCCATGGGACTGAGTTTCCATTGTTTTAGAGGATCGTGTATGCGTCCTAAAAAGCGAGCATGTTGTTCATCATCTGTGATGGAGAACCAGTATTTAATCACTTGAATACCACTTCTTGAGAGCATTTTTTCAAACTCAGGTACTGAGCGGAAAAATTCTTCATATTCTTCGTCAGAGCAAAAACCCATAACGCGTTCAACACCGGCGCGGTTATACCAACTTCGATCAAATAGAACTATCTCGCCTGCGGCTGGCAAATGCGCCACATAGCGTTGAAAATACCATTGCGTACGCTCGCGATCATTCGGAGCAGGCAAAGCAGCAACTCTGCAAATACGGGGATTGAGTCTTTGGGTAATACGCTTGATCACGCCACCTTTACCAGCCGCATCACGCCCTTCGAAAATAATCACTACACGGTGCTTGGTTGCTACTACCCAATCTTGTAATTTGACCAACTCACCTTGAAGTCTTAACAAATTTTTAAAGTATTGAATACGATCTTGTCGCATCTTAAGCGCTGCATTTTCATCATGATCCAGATACTCGTCCATTTCCATTTCGAGTTCTTCATCAAAGTTGTCAAGCATATCTTCACGAATACGTTGCAGCAAATGTTTATCAATTGCTTTTGCATCTTTCATTGTGATTCCTGCGAAACTAAATGGATTGGATTTGAAAATGGTGAATTGGCGATCGCCACAGGTTCTTGTTTCTCGCAAATGTCATGCAGCACAGATTCTGTCTTTGCAACAATCACTTCCCAACCCATGGACTTGGCACTTAAGGACGCTTGTTCTCTTACAAATTTCATGAGGTCGGGGGTATTGAGTAAGGCTTGAGCTGCCATCTCAAATTGAAAGTTTGAATCGTAATCAGCAAGCATTCCATTGACTCCGTTTTGAATCAATTCTCCTGCTCCGGCATGTTTAAAGGCTACAACTGCCAATCCAGAGGCCATTGCCTCTAAAGTGACGTTACCAAAGGTTTCAGTTTGACTGGCAAAAACAAACATATCAGCGCTTGCATAATGTTTAGCCAAATCTTCACCCGTTCTGAAACCTGCAAATATGACATCAGGGTTAGAGGCTTCTAAGTCATGCCTCAAGGGGCCGTCACCCACGAGTACAAGTTTGATATTGCGATGCTGCCGCTTGACCATCTTGTAGGTATGCAATACAAGCTCAATATTTTTTTCAACCGCTAATCTGCCTACATAAAGCATGACAACAGTCTGTGAGTCAGCGTTCCATGATTCACGCAGCGTCAGACTGCGCTTACTTGGTGAAAACAGTTCCGTGTCAATGCCTCGCGGAACAACATGTAATCGCTCAAAGCCAGCACTTGATAAAGATTGAGCTAGTTGATGCGTAGGTACCATTGTGGCACCAGCGGTATTGTGAAATTTACGCATGTATGCCAGTATTGCGCCACTTAACCAACCAATGCCATAGTGACTGCTATAAGCGTGAAAATTGGTGCGAAAGTCGGTACTGATAGGTATCTTTAGTTTTTTTGCAACTTGGAGTGCTGACCAGCCCAAGGGGCCCTCAGTTGCGATATGAACCACATCGGGTCTTTTGTACGACCAAAGTCGATGCAATTCTTTTTTGGCCGGCAACCCCATGCGTAACTGCTTGTAAAAAGGGATGGGCATTCCTTTGACAAGGAGTTCATTGAAGCCATCTTGACTTTTTGCAAGTTCCCTTTTTTCGATTCTTGGTCGAACTAACCAAATATTATGTCCGTTCCTTTGTAGTCCAGCTACAGTTTTCGACAAGGTGTGAGCCACGCCATTGATGTCCGGTGGAAATGTTTCAGTCACAACTGAAATATTTAAAGGACTTTTGGTTTGCCCAAATCTCTCAACAATAATGTGTGTATTCATACCCCTTAATATGACTTCGAAATAAAACAGATTAATGAATAAATAATGACAATTAAGTGACTATCTCAAAAATTTTTCAATGTCATGAAAATTTCATTCAAAAAGGTGACATTTCAAAGACGGAATGATTGTGGAATCAAGCCGCACTTTTTTAAAAAGGAACAAGACATGAAAGATTTTTTGAAAACGCTTGAGATTCAGCGTTGGGACGATCACCGCTACTATCACCATAGTCGAGTGAATCAAGCATTACATTTGATCAGCGCCTTATCGTTTTTGGTGGCTTATGTTTTTTTATTCATTGATCCTGTGGTGTCCGCCTTGATTGCTTGGTTATTTTCTATGAGTACTCGACAAATCGGTCATTTCTTCTTTGAACCTAAAGGCTATGACGAAATTAATTTAGCGACACATGAATACAAAGAAGATATCAAGGTAGGGTACAACCTTAAACGCAAGATTGTCCTGTTGACAATTTGCGCCATGATCCCCGTATTGGCTTACTGGATGCCTCAATATTTGTCATGGGCCGTACCTGCAGCTTATGAAGATACGCCTGTGCGAATGACTGGAATGTTGTGGTTGTTTTTAGGCATTGGTGGTCTGTTGTTTCGTGTCTTTCAACTTTGGCACCAGCAAAGCCTTATTGCAGGATTGGCATGGGCATTGAAAATCATTACCGATCCTATCCACGATATCAAGATGTATTACAAATCACCTTTGTATCTATTGCGCGGTGAATGGATTGACCCCATGGATCATGTTCGAACATCAGTGCACTGATCTTTGGTCCATTTTTTCAGAGCCATTTCCTTTAAAAGATTGCGCTTGATACGACGGTTGGTTTGATCGGTATTCATCCAAAACCAACCGTCTTTTTGCATCTGCTGCGCTGCCATGACAAAACGTTGAATGAGTATTTCAAAGTCATCGTCGCTGATATTTAAGCTAAATATCATTCGCCCTGAGCCTACCCAACTGAGCGCAACGCCTTGGTCTCTCAAATAAAACTGAAACAGCCAGTTGTACCTGGACGGCAAGGTGTACAAAATTGTCCACACAGTCTCCATTCCAGCAACTTGTACAGGTACGTCAGCTTGCATCAGTCTTGTATTGAGCATTTGCATTCGCTCAGACCAAATTTTGTGACTATGTTTGTAAATCTCTTGTATTTCATCGGTGCGTATTTTTTCCAAAAATACTTGCATAGTGGTCATGACGTAGGGATGTGCATTGAAAGTACCTCTGGCAAAACAAAGGTTAGCTGGTTTACTTTCATCGAATCGTTTCATCCACTGGGACTTTCCGCAGATCACTCCAACAGGCAATCCGCCACCCAATGTTTTTCCATATGTCACCAAATCAGCTTTGACATTGAAATATTCTTGAGCGCCACCGGGCGCAAGTCTGAAGCCCAAAAAAACTTCATCCAATATCAGAGCAATATTTTTTTCAGTGCACACTTTTCTAAGCTGTTGAAGCCAATTTGCATATGCAGCCCTGTCGTAGGTGATGTTTCTACTGCTGTCAATCAGTGTCGAATCTGTGGGAGCGGCTTTGTTGGGGTGCATGGCTTGAATCGGATTGACAAGCACACAAGCAATATCGTTTCTATTTCTCAGCACACGCAATGTATTGGGATGCATGTCGTTCAAAGTCAGTGTGTCAGACGACGGCGGCATTGGATTTCCAGGTCCCGGTTGAACATCATCCCACCAGCCATGGTAAGCAGCCGTGAACCGCACAACTTTTCGTTTGCTTGTGTGGTATCTGGCCAGCCGCACTGCCTGCATAACCGCCTCAGTGCCAGACATGTGAAAAGACACTTCGTCCATGCCGGAAATTTCACACAAACGCTTCACGTTATCCAGCACACTTGGATGGTAGGAACCCAATACAGGCCCGAGTTGCTGTGCTCGCGCCACGCCCTCTGCAATGCATTGTTTGTAAAAATCCAAACCGAAAACATTGACGCCATAAGAACCAGTGACATCAAAGAACCGGTTGCCGTCCATATCGCACAAGTACACACCTTCACTTTCGCGCCAAAAACTTCCCAGAGATATGTATTGACTAAGCTCCTTGTGAAATTGAAAGGGCACCCGGTATTGGCTGATGAGTTGCAAGTCGGAAATCATGGGCTTGACCTCGCGAGACATTGCCAGGGTCATTGGACTGCTCGATTTCAGACGGTATGCCAATGCCTGAAATCCTTCTTTGCGCTGAAACACAATATTTGGTGGTGCATCATCTGCACTGAACCATTTATGTTCACCATAACTGTATGCAGGAATCCAGGCCGCTACACGCTTAGACATTCGCAAATGACCGCCAAGCGAAGGATGCTTCGCCATAGAGAGTTGCAACCTCTGATGCAATTTTTTCAAAAGTACACCACAAGCCAGCGCAGCGGCTGTCAAGGTCAATGTGTTTAGCGGTTCCATGAATCGATTCCTTTCAAAACCTCCTTTGTATGACGACTGGGTTAAAAAATGATGACTATGCGTGATATTTTCAAAAAAATTGCGGCTAATGAAGACTTGAACTTTTTATTGACTAACCGAATCCCAAGGATTGCTCTGACAAGGTTTATGGGTTGGTTCAGTCAAATACAAAATCCAATCGTTAAAAATTTATCTATATCGCTATGGAAAATTTTTGCTGATTTAGATTTATCTGAAGCACGTAAAACGCATTTCGATAGTCTTCACGATTGCTTTATCCGAGAACTCAAGCCTGGGGCAAGAAAGTTTGATCTCACAGACAACGTTTTAACCAGTCCTTGTGATGGCATCGTTGGCGCGATTGGAAGAGTCGAAAGTGGAAAGCTTTACCAAGCCAAAGGTTTTCCTTACACCCTGCAAGACTTGCTTGGTGAACAGTCATGCGCATCTCATTGGGAGAATGGATGGTTCATTACGATTCGAATCACCTCATCCATGTACCATAGATTTCATGCGCCTTATCAGGGGAAATTAAAGCGTGTCCAGTATTTTTCAGGAGACACTTGGAATGTCAATCCTATTGCTTTAAAGCGTGTGGAAAAACTTTTTTGTAAAAATGAGAGAGCGCTGTTGGAAGTTGAAATCGGACCTCATGCATATCCCGTTGCGTTGGTGCCAGTAGCCGCCGTATTAGTTGCGAGTATTCGGTTACACGCGTTGAATGGGCTGTTGCGTGACAAATGCAATTCGCCAACGATCACCACGTGTGATGTTGATTTTGAAAAAGGGGACGAATTAGGATGGTTTCAACATGGCTCAACCATCATCGTATTCGCGCCTCAGGATTTTTTCATTCCTGATGAAATAAAAGAAGGCAAGGTGTTAAAGATGGGTGAAGCGCTTATGCATTTGCCTTCACAGTAATTTGTTTTTTCGCATCCTTTTGTAGCGCCATGTGGTCAAGCACATGCCTGTCACGATCAGTGCGGACAAGGCCCAAACCAATCCGCTCACGGGTATGTGCATAAACACCAGCGCACTGTATATGGCAAGTAAGACTAGAACGCTGCTGTTCTCACAGGTATTTTGAACAGAAATAGATCGTCCTGCGCTCAAGAGTTTGACACCGCGTGCTTGCAGCATGGCATTCATGGGCACAACAAAAAGACCACCCAGCATGCCGAGGCTGAATGTCAGGAACAAAGCCCATACCCAGTCATTGATGACGGTCATCAAGGGAAGAAATAAACCTAAAAGTACACCTACTAACAATACCTGGGGGGCATTTTTGAGCGATACCCAGTGTGAGGCAATGACTGCTCCAGCTATGACGCCCAATGCAGTTCCTGCTTGAAGGTAAGCAGATTGAGTTAAATTCAAATCAAGCATAGCTTGTCCCCAAGCGAGTACAAGTAACTGCATGCTTGCACCCACCCCCCAAAATAAACTGGTGACAGATAAGCTGATGTTTCCCAGCGGATCTCTCCATAGTTTTATTTGATCATTGACAAAATGATGCCAAACAGAATCGAATGACCAAGCAGTGCGCGCATATTGGTGGCCACTGTCGCGGATTTTCAAATTAAGCATAGCGGCTATTAAATACAAGGACAAAACGAACACTATGGATGCATCAAATAATTGATTGACAGGTAGGGACTGACTAATGAATTTATAAAAACTGGAATCTAGCCAACGCTCAGCCACCAGCGCTCCACCTAGCATGACGCCTAGCAGGGCAGAACAAACAACGCTGACCTCAATCCATGCGTTAGCGCGAACAAGTTGCTCAGTGGCTACCAGTTCAGTGACTAGACCGTATTTTGCAGGTGCGTAAAACGCCGCACCTAAGCCCGTGATGGTGAATGCCAAAATCGGATTTGCGCCTAAGAGTAATAAAGCACAAGCTATGAACTTGATGCCATTTGCTTGCATCATTACTTTATGTTTGGAGTTATTGTCAGACCAAGCACCTGCCCACGGCCCTGCTAAAACGTATGACAGAGTAAACATGAGCTTGATAATGGGTATCCAAAATGCATCTTGATTTTGTGCTTGAAGGACAGCAATAACGAGTAAAAGCAAAGCATTATCAGCAAGCGCTGAAAAGAA
Source organism: Comamonadaceae bacterium (assembly GCA_947461325.1). GTDB lineage: Bacteria > Pseudomonadota > Gammaproteobacteria > Burkholderiales > Burkholderiaceae_C > Limnohabitans. Next base: position 3,336 of record CANHLD010000003.1, on the reverse strand, counting down.
TTGCGCAGCTATCAAAACATAAAAGCCATGCGGCATTTGATTTGCTTTTAGTTCAAGAGATCAAACTTGCTGGCTCAGAAATTTTTGGTAAGTCATTAAGAAGAAGCTTGGTCGGCAAGAAGTCAAGTTCTTGATCCCAAAATATCAACTCTAATTTCCCATCCACATGCTCTACCAAAGCAGATCTGCTTTCTACCCAATCTCCATCATTGCAATAAAGAATGCCGTTGATCATTCGAATTTCTGCGCGATGGATATGACCGCATACGACGCCTTGGTAACCCCGTTTCATTGCTTCATTAGCGACAGCATTTTCGAAATCAGTGACGAAATTCAGAGCCTTCTTTACCTTACCTTTTAAGTATGCAGAAAGCGACCAGTAGCGCATACCAAACTTAGCTCTGACTCTATTGAAATGCCTGTTTAATCTCAGAGTTAACTCATAAAGAGAGTCACCTACGTAGGCCAGCCATTTGGCGTATTGAACAACAGCATCGAAATAATCACCGTGAATCAACCAGAGTTTGCGTCCATCAAGCAAAGTATGCGTTGCTTCTTCCAGAACTTCGATTCCGCCGAAATGGTGCTCAACAAAGTCGCGGGCAAATTCATCATGGTTGCCAGGTATGTAGACCACACGACTGCCTTTTCTTACCCGACGCAATAATTTCTGAATGACATCGTTGTGTGCTTGTGGCCAATACCATTTTCTTCGCAGTTGCCACCCATCAACAATATCGCCGACCAGATAGAGGGTATCGCTGGTGTGCGATTTCAGAAAATCCAGCAATGCTTCAGCCTGACAACCTGGCGTACCCAGGTGCAAGTCAGAGATAAAAACAGCTCTGTAATGCATGCATTCCCCAAAGGATAATGAATTAAATTTCAGTGACAAGTGACTTGCACAACGCTGGGCTTAGCTTAATTTGGCTATATGACTAAATGATGAAACAATATCTATATATGTTGGAAAATAATCCATTCACTAAGAGGTAATTCCGTCATGAGCATGCTTGTTGAGCAAATCTGGACCAACAATCCCTACCGAAATTTCAATTATGTGATTGCATGTAGTGAGACCGGCGAGGCACTTGCTATTGATCCCTTGGACAGCTCCAAATGTCTTCAAGTGGCCAAAGATCGCGGCTGGGAAATCACGCAAATACTCAACACGCACGAACACCATGATCACACGGGCGGTAACTCTGCGGTAGTGGCGGCGACAGGTGCCAAGGTATTGGCACATGCCGCAGCAGGTCACGCCATTGAAGGAATGTTTCGTGGATTAATTGCAGGCGACATCATCAAAGTAGGTAAAACCGTTGAACTTGAAACCTTAGATACACCCGGGCACACCATGTGCCATATTTGTTTGCTTTCTCACACAGATCAGCCCGCACTCTTTTCTGGGGATACTTTGTTTAATGCAGGTGCTGGTAACTGTCATAACGGGGGCAATTTAAAATCACTTTTCCAAACATTCAGTCAGCAATTGAATCTATTGCCTGAAAATACATTGATTTATCCAGGACACGACTATATTGAAAATAATTTGCAATTCACCTTGAACAGAGAGCCTGACAATACTTTTGCCGCTGAGTTGCTCCAACAGGTAAGCGGTCAAGATGTCAACAATGCTTACGTCAGCACTTTACAAATCGAGAGGAAAATCAACACATTTTTCAGACTTGACAATATGAGTGTTCAAGCCCAATTAAGAACAAAATTTCCGAATTTGCCGAGTTGTCCGGATGAAGAAACAGTGTTTTCAGCACTGAGAGAATTGAGAAACAAGTGGTGATCAATCAATGAATAACTGCTATGAAATTTAATCAATCACACCAAGATTTAGCCATAGTCATCGGCAGCTCTGTGCTGTTTTGGGTTTTGGCAACCCATTTTGAATTGTCTGAAGAGATTTTGGCTTTCAGTACCTTGTATGAGCGCATACAACTTGACGAACTGCCATTGACCTTGCTTGTGCTTTCAATCGGCCTTGCTTGGTATTCTTGGCGGCGTAGTGTGGATGCAAAAAAAGAGATTCAAGCGCGCATACTTTCTCAGACTAAAGTGCAGGAGTTGCTTAGCCATAACAGTGACTTGGCCCAACGCTTGTTTACCGCGCAAGAAGACGAGAGGAGATTACTCGCGCGTGATCTCCATGATGAGATGGGACAGACTTGTACGGCTATCAGGACTGAAGCTACTGTGTTGTCCATGTCCAGTTTGAATTCAGAAGAAGTCAAAAAAAGCGCACTGCGAATTTCTGATTCGGCAAAGCAATTGTCATTGATCACCCGTCATATGCTTCAGCAATTGCGACCTATGGTGCTCGACAGCATGGGAATAGGCGAAGCGGTTTTGGCTTTATGTCACCAATGGCAAGATACCAGCGGCATTGTTTGTCAAGCGCAAATCGCTGAGCTTCCAGACAACCTGTCAGACTATCTTTGTGTGACTGTGTACCGCTTGGTTCAAGAATCCTTAACCAATGCAGCACGTCATTCGATGGCCAGTTCGGTGAGGGTTGAGATTCGAATAGTGTCAGCTGATTTGTTGGAATTGAGTGTGGCTGACAATGGGCAAGGCATGAATCACTTGGATTCACCGCAACGTGGGTTTGGATTGCTCGGTATGCAAGAAAGAGTCGCCAGTTTAAAGGGCACTTTTAAGCTTCAAAGTCAGCCTCAGTGTGGTGTTCAAATTCATATTTGCTTACCCTTGGAGACTACATGATTCGCATTCTTTTGGTGGATGATCATCCGGTGGTCCGCGCAGGCTATGTGAGATTGATAGCGCAGGATGCCCACTTGCAAGTGGTCGCTGATGTGGGTTCTGCCAATGCCGCATACGAGGCCTTTTTAGAGTTTTCGCCGGACATCACTGTGACAGATTTATCGATGCCCGGTGTGGGCGGTTTGGGGCTTGTGCAAAAAATCTTGATGCGTCAATCAGATGCCAAACTGCTTGTTTGTAGCATGCATGATTCGCCTCAGTTGATTCAACGTGTTTTTCAAACCGGCGCCAAGGGGTTTGTTTCTAAAAATGCCTTGCCTGAAACCTTGTTGCATGGTGTGCATGAAGTTTATGCTGGTCGTATTTTCAATAGTGAAGCAACGAGTAACAACTCGCCATCCATAAGCTTGCAAGAAGAGTTTCAGCGTTTAGCCAGTTTGACACCCAGAGAGTATGAAATATTGCGTATGTTGACGCAGGGGCACACGGTGGCCGAATGTGCAAACCTTATGAACTTGAGTCAGAAAACAATTTCTAATCATCAAACGCAAGTCAAAGATAAATTAAATATTCAGACTTTGGCTGCCATGGTTCATTTTG
>CANHLD010000002.1 GCA_947461325.1 Comamonadaceae bacterium | reverse complement strand
TTATACGGTGAACGCGTCGGCGCGCTGTCCGTGCTTTGCCAATCGGCCGACGAAGCCTCTCGAGTTTTGTCGCAACTCAAAATCGTCATCCGCACCAACTATTCCAACCCGCCGACACATGGCGGCGCAGTGGTCGCTGCAGTGCTGCAAAGCCCAGAGTTGCGCCAGCTCTGGGAAAAAGAACTCGGTGAAATGCGGGTGCGCATCAAAACCATGCGCCAAAGCCTAGTCGATGGTTTGAAAGCCGCTGGTATCCAGCAGGACATGAGTTTCATCACGCGCCAGATCGGTATGTTCAGCTACTCAGGCCTGACCAAGGATCAGATGCTGCGTTTGCGCTCGGAGTTCGGCGTCTATGGCACTGACACCGGCCGCATGTGTGTGGCTGCTTTGAACAACCAAAACATCGGCCATGTCTGTAACGCCATCGCAGCCGTCTTGAAATAAGTTGAACAGATGACTATCAAAGCACTGGTTTTCGATGTGTTCGGCACCTTGGTCGACTGGCGCAGCAGCATTGCACAGGACGCTGAACGCTTGCTCTCCCCGCTCGGCCTGACAACCGATTGGCATGTATTCGCTGATGACTGGCGCAACGAGTACCAACCGGCGATGGAAAAAGTACGCAGCGGTCAGCGGGGCTTTTGCAAACTGGACGAATTGCACAGAGGCAATCTGGACGTCGTGCTCGAACGGCTGGGCTGGCATCAAGTCAACGAAACCGCTCGCGAAACACTGAACCTGTGCTGGCATCACCTTGAGCAATGGTCCGATGTGGAAAAAGGACTCGCAAGGCTAAGGCAACAATTTGTGCTGGCACCCTGCTCTAACGGCCATATCGGCTTGATGGTCCAACTGGCTCGACACAACCGTTGGCACTGGGACGCGATCACCGGCGCGGAAATCGCTCGCGACTACAAACCCCAAGCCATTGTCTATCAAACATCTGCAACAGCCTTGGGCTTTTTGCCTGAAGAAACCATGATGGTGGCGGCACATTCAGACGATTTAACTGCCGCCGCACGCGCAGGTTTGAAAACCGCTTTCATTGCCAGACCAGATGAACACGGCCCGGGTTTGGGCGAATCTGTCGCTAAATCGCCCATGGATTATTCAGCCTCTGATTTGCTGGATCTGGCAACGCAACTGGGTTGCGCTTAATTTTTTTAAATCGGTCTAGCAGTTGACATCTCACACACTGTCCCAGACCACCGATCGCATGGCAATAGAGCCCAGCTGAAAACCGGTGTTGAAATAACTCACCGTGTCTTCTTCCGAGGCAGCACCGGCAGCGTAAAGCAAAGGCAGAAAATGCTCGAAGCTGGGGTGCGCCAGCGCAGCCTCTTGGCCGCGTTGCTGGAAATCCACCAGTGCTTCACGTTCGCCCGCAGAAATGCGTGCTTCCACCCAGTCATCAAAACTACGCGCCCAATCCAATGCCTCCTGATTTCCCATTCGCATTTGTAAGGCGCGCAAGTTGTGCACGGTGTTGCCGCTGGCCACAATCAACACCCCTTGGCGTCGCAAGGTTTGCAACTGCCGTCCTATGGCAAAGTGATCTGCAGTGGGGCGCGCATAGTCCATGCTGAGTTGCAACACGGGTATCTGCGCCGACGGAAACATCGGCATCAATACCGACCACGCACCATGGTCCAAACCCCAATCACTAGACAAAGTCACGCTTTTGCTATTGGGGCTTGGGTTCAGTAAAGCGGCGATGGCTTTCGCAGCCTCAGGATCACCCGGCGCCGGGTATTGCTGATCGAACAAGGCTTGCGGAAAGCCGCCGAAATCGTGGATGGTGCGCGGGTTTTCATTGGCTGTGATCTGCCAGCCGTTGGTTAGCCAATGGGCAGACACGCACAGTATCAGCTTGGGACGGGGCCAGCGCTGCCCCGAACCGAACTGAGCGCCCATCTCAACCCAGCTGCGGTGGTATTCGTTGACTTCGATGGCGTTCATCGGGCTGCCGTGTCCCAAAAACAAGACGGGCAAGGGGTTTTCTGTGTAATGCACGCCGTCGATTGAAAAAGCATTTTGATTCAATACTTCACTCCCCAGGTTTCAGGCATTTTGCAGCCTTTGACATACAGATAACTTGCGAAGGTGACAGGATGTCAGCAAGATATTTGTTTCAGCTGTTATATTGCACTGCAACAAACACATAGTGAGGTGTCAGCCATGCTTTACCAATTCTATGAAGCCCAACGGGCGTTGATGGAACCTTTCGCCGAATTTGCCCAAGCGTCTTCCAAGATGCTGGCCAACCCGGTGTCACCATTTGCGCAAAACCCGATGGTGCAGCGCATTTCCGCTTCCTACGACCTGATGTACCGACTCGGAAAAGACTATGTCAAACCGGCCTTCGGCATCCACTCGGTGCACGTCAAAGGCTCAGATGTAGCGGTGCAAGAACACATCGAGATCAGCAAGCCATTTTGTGATTTGCTGCGTTTCAAATGCTTCAGCGATAACGCAGACACACTTCACAGTCTGCACGATATGCCTGCGGTGTTAGTGGTGGCTCCCTTGTCTGGCCATTACGCAACGTTGTTGCGTGACACCGTTCGCCAACTGTTAAAAGACCATAAAGTTTTTATCACTGACTGGAAAAATGCCCGCCTAGTGCCCTTGAGCGAAGGTGAATTCCACCTGGATGACTACATCAACTATGTGCAATCCTTCATTCGTCATATCCAATCCACGCAAGGCCATTGCCACGTCATCAGCGTCTGCCAGCCTACAGTGCCTGTGCTTGCTGCTGTGTCGTTGATGGCCAGTCGAGGTGAAACCTTGCCGTTGAGTATGACCATGATGGGCGGCCCGATTGACGCGACCAAATCACCGACCGCTGTCAACAATTTGGCTATGAACAAGAGCTACGACTGGTTTGAACACAACGTGATTTACCGCGTACCGGCCAGCTTCCCGGGCGCTGGCCGCCGCGTCTACCCCGGCTTTTTGCAGCACACCGGTTTTGTCGCCATGAACCCTGACCGGCACATGAACAGCCATTACGACTATTTCAAAGACCTGATCAAAGGTGATGACGCCAGCGCAGAACAGCACCGCCAGTTTTATGACGAGTACAACGCTGTGCTGGATATGGACGCCGACTATTACCTCGAAACCATTGCCACGGTGTTTCAAGATTTCAAACTAGTGCGCGGCACCTGGGACGTGCGCTCAGACACCGGTGAAATCGAGCGTGTGCGTCCACAAGACATCACAGGCTGTGGCTTGTTGACCGTTGAAGGCGAACTCGATGACATATCCGGCTCTGGCCAAACCAAGGCAGCCTTGAAGTTGTGTGCAGGAATTTCACCCAGCAACAAGCACCATTACGAAGTTAAAGGTGCCGGTCACTACGGCATCTTCAGCGGAAGACGTTGGCGTGATCTGGTTTACCCCGAAATAGTTGCTTTCATACAAGCTCATCACCCAAAAACTAAAAAAGCAGCTGCAAAAAAACCTGTGGTCAAAGCCACAGGAAAATCAGTGAGCAAAGCCAAAACTGTTGCAACCGGCGGCCGGCGCCGCGCGACTGCCTGAATGCGGTGAATTTGGCTGAACGTATTCTGGAGGCGTTGCCGCAGACGCAATGCACGCGTTGCGGCTACCCCGATTGCGCGGCTTATGCAGATGCCATCGCCAGCGGTGAAGCGGCCATCAACCAATGTCCGCCCGGCGGCGATGAAGGCATACATCGTTTAGCTGCGGTAACAGGACAAACCTACGCGCCACTTAATCCAACAAACGGCATCGAAACACCGCGCAGCGTGGTTTGGATAGATGAGAACTGGTGCATAGGTTGCACCTTGTGTATCGATGCCTGCCCGGTGGACGCCATCATTGGCACGCACAAACGCATGCACACCGTCATCGAGACAGAGTGCACAGGCTGTGAACTCTGCCTGCCGGTTTGTCCGGTTGATTGCATGCTGCTGGAAAACGTCAGCGGCGAGGCCAGCGGCTGGGATGCCTGGTCTGCATCAGCTGCCGAGCAAGCTCGGCTAAGGTATGCGTCTCGACAAGCGCGTTTGTCTGTGCCTGTCGTCGCTGCTTCCAGTCTGCCCGAGATGCACAAACAAAGCCGGGTACAGGCCGCACTGGCGAGGGCCAAGGTGCAAACGGGCAACGCAGAAGACTGATGCCTTCAAGCACGGACACGTCATAAGACCGCTAACTGTGTGAACAAACACCAGGTTAAAAAATGTGATGGACTTGCCTGCCGTAAAAAACAAGGCACCAATATCCGAGGCGGTTAAGTTGCACCGTTCATTCGATGCTTGTTTTCACCATATTCTCAAGGGTCCGCTTAATGAGCGTTCGCTGCCAACGCCTCAAACGCATTGACCACTTCTGGCGGCGCTTGCACCAGTTCAATCAAAACACCTTCGCCGCTGAGCGGAAATTCTTCGTTGCCCTTGGGATGCACAAAGCAAATATCAAAACCGGCGGCACCTGTGCGTATGCCGCCGGGCGCGAAACGCAAACCTTGTGCAGTCAGCCACTCCACCGCCTCGGGCAGTTTGTCTATCCACAAGCCGATATGGTTCAAAGGCGTGGTGTGCACCGCCGGTTTTTTGTCCATGTCTAGCGGTTGCATCAAATCGACTTCAACCTTGAAAGGACCACTGCCGATGGCGCATATGTCTTCGTCCACGTTTTCACGCTCAGAAGTAAATTGACCGGTGATTTGCAAGCCGAATAAATCGACCCAAAGTTTTTGCAAAGCCTTTTTATCTGTGGCACCAATCGCAATTTGCTGTATGCCCAGCACCTTGAACGGTCTGCTCATGCGAACTCCACGATCACCTGATCCACCGTTAACGATTCGCCTTTGGCGGCCATCACGCTTTTGACCACGCCATCTTGCGCGGCAAACAACACGTTTTCCATTTTCATGGCTTCGATGACGGCCACGCGCTCACCGGCTTGCACTTTTTGACCGACGGTGACGGCCACATCGACCAGCAAACCGGGCATAGGTGACAACACAAAACGGCTGAGGTCGGGCGGCGCTTTGAACGGCATCTGACGGTACAACTCGGCCATGCGCGGCGATACCACCAGCGCATCAATGCGGCGTCCGTGGTGCTGAATCTGTAACACCAATGGGTTTTTGGCTGAACCACGCTCAACCTGCGCTGTGAAAGGCTGGCCATTCACAGTACCTTCGATGGCGATGTCGTTCAATCGTGAAGTGCTGTGAATCGCATAGTTTTTGTCATTGACCTTGATGACCGCAGTTCCTCTTCCACCGGCATCGTCAACTTCAACTTCAGTGAAAGCATGTTCACCTTTGGCATCCAAAGTGATGACAGCGTACTTCTGTCCCACTTTGACGTCATAACCCGGCAACTGACCGCTAAGCGAAGCTGCACGTTCGCGCGATTTGCGGCGCACAAAAGCCGCCAGTGCGACCAAAAAGTCGTGGTCGGCATGAGGCACGTCTTCAGCATGAAAACCTTTGCCGAAATGTTCGGCGATAAAACCGGTGTTGAAATTTCCGCTGACAAAATCAGGGTGAGCTAACAGCGCCGCCTGAAACGGAATGTTGGAGCTGATGCCGCGAATCACAAATCCATTCAATGCTTCACGCATTTTTTGAATTGCGTCGTTGCGGTCGCGTCCATGCACGATCAACTTGGCGATCATGGAATCGTAGTGCATGGAGATTTCGCCGCCCTCTTGCACGCCGGTGTCGACACGCACACCCATGAGCTTGGTTGTATCAGCTTGAACCATGGTTTGCTCAGGCGGCTGAAAACGGATCAAGCGACCGGTGGACGGCAGGAAATTGCGGAACGGGTCTTCGGCGTTGATGCGGCACTCAATCGACCAACCGTTGCGCTGAATGTCGGCTTGCGCGAACGGCAGTTTTTCCCCGGCAGCGACACGGATCATCCATTCCACCAAGTCCAGACCCGTGATGCATTCGGTGACCGGGTGCTCGACCTGCAAGCGGGTGTTCATCTCAAGGAAATAAAAACTCTGGTCTTTGCCGACCACAAACTCCACGGTACCCGCACTTTGGTATTTCACGGCCTTGGCCAATGCCACGGCTTGGGCACCCATAGCCGCGCGTGTTTCTTCGCTGATGAATGGCGACGGTGCTTCTTCAATCACTTTCTGGTGACGACGCTGTATGGAACATTCGCGTTCGTTCAAAAACACCACGTTGCCGTGTGCGTCACCGAGCAACTGAATTTCAATGTGCCGCGGTTCTTCAACGAACTTCTCAATGAAGACACGGTCGTCACCAAAACTGTTACGTGCTTCGTTGCGGCAGGAGGCGAAGCCTTCGTGCGCTTCTTTGTCGTTGTAGGCCACGCGCAAACCTTTGCCGCCGCCGCCGGCAGACGCTTTGATCATCACTGGATAGCCGATGCTCTTGGCTATCTCAACAGCTTTCTCAGGCGTTTCTATGGCTTCGTTCACGCCGGGAATGGTGTTGACCTTGGCGAGTGCAGCCAATTTTTTGGAAGCGATTTTGTCGCCCATGGCTGCGATGGCTTCGTGCTTGGGGCCGATGAAGATGATGCCTTGCGCTTCGCAGCGTTTGGCGAAATCTTCGTTCTCACTCAAAAAACCATAGCCTGGGTGAATGGCCTGTGCACCGGTTTGTTTGGCTGCTGCAATGATTTTGTCTGCCACCAGATAACTTTCGCGGCTGGCCGCCGGACCGATATGAACCGCTTCATCAGCCAGCGCCACAAAGCGCGCGTTGCGATCTGCTTCGGAATAAACGGCTACCGTGGCAATGCCCATGCGTCGCGCAGTGGCGATGACGCGGCAGGCGATTTCACCTCGATTGGCAATCAGTATTTTGTTAAACATGGGTCATCTCCATCGAGCTGAAATCGCCTGCGTGCGCTACGCGCACCATGCAATTTAGCTGCGCTGCTGCGCCGCTTCGCGGCTGGTCACCCCTATTTGCGATCAGAATTTTTTTAAACATATTTTTCTCCAGCGCCTTGATCAAAGCGGAATATTGCCGTGCTTGCGCCACGGGTTCTCTACTTTTTTATCTTTCAGCATCACCAGCGAGCGGCAAATACGTTTGCGTGTTTCGCTAGGCAATATGACGTCGTCAATGAAACCACGTGCACCGGCGACAAAAGGATTGGCAAAGCGGGCTTTGTATTCGGCTTCTTTGGCAGCGAGTTTTTCCGGATCCCCCTTGTCTTCGCGGAAGATGATTTCCACCGCGCCTTTGGCACCCATGACTGCAATCTCGGCGTGTGGCCAGGCAAAGTTCACATCACCGCGCAAATGCTTGGAGGCCATCACGTCATACGCACCGCCATAAGCCTTGCGCGTGATGACGGTGATTTTCGGCACCGTGCATTCGGCATAGGCGTAAAGCAACTTGGCGCCGTGTTTGATGATGCCGCCGAACTCCTGTGAGGTACCCGGCATGAAACCTGGCACATCAACAAACGTGATGACTGGAATATTGAACGCATCGCAAAAACGCACAAACCGCCCTGCTTTGATCGAGCTCTTGATATCCAAACAACCTGCCAGCACCAGCGGTTGGTTGGCGACGATGCCCACGGTTTGTCCGGCCATACGCGCAAAACCGATGAGTATGTTTTTCGCGTACTCGGGTTGCAGCTCGAAGAAGTCACCGTCATCTACGGTTTTGAGAATCAACTCTTTCATGTCGTAAGGCATGTTCGGGTTGTCCGGCACCAGCGTGTCCAAACTCAGGTCCATGCGCTCGGTCGGGTCGCCGCTGGGCCGCACCGGTGGTTTTTCTCGGTTGTTCAAAGGCAGGTAGTTGTACAAACGACGCAGCATCAACAAGGCTTCTACATCGTTGTTGAACGCCAGATCAGCGACACCGCTTTTGGTAGTGTGGGTCACAGCGCCGCCGAGTTCTTCCGCACTCACTTCTTCGTGCGTGACAGTTTTCACCACATCAGGACCGGTGACAAACATGTAGGAACTGTCTTTGACCATGAAGATGAAATCGGTGAGCGCTGGCGAATACACCGCGCCACCGGCAGACGGCCCCATGATCATGCTGATTTGCGGCACCACGCCACTGGCCATCACGTTGCGCTGAAACACTTCGGCATATCCACCCAGTGAAGCCACGCCTTCTTGGATTCGCGCACCGCCCGAATCGTTCAAGCCGATGACAGGCGCGCCGACTTTCATCGCCTGGTCCATGATCTTGCAAATTTTTTCTGCATGGCTCTCGGAAAGTGCGCCGCCATACACTGTGAAATCCTGGCTGTACACAAACACCAAGCGGCCATTAATCATGCCGTAACCGGTGACAACACCATCGCCCGGGATCTTGCTGTCTTGCATACCAAAGTCTGTGCAACGGTGCTCGACAAACATGTCCCATTCTTCAAACGTGCCTTCATCCAGCAACACCTCAAGGCGTTCACGCGCGGTCAACTTGCCTTTGCTGTGCTGAGCGGCAATGCGTTTTTCACCGCCCCCCATGCGAGCGGCTGCGCGCTTTTCTTCCAGTTGATGAATGATTTCCTGCATATCAAAATCCTCTTTGGTTTTCTTTTCAGCTTTAAGCTTCAGGGCGGGATGCTAACGCGAGAAGGCGGCGTGCAGCTGTAGAGGCGGCGACACGACCAGCAATGACATCCTGTTGCATATGTGACAGCGCTGCAGCCACACCTGCGTGCTGCGCGAATGCCTCTTTCAAACCTGACTGAATCCGCTCGTTCATCCATGTCAGGGCTTGGGCTTGTCGGCGGTCTGTCCATTGCCCGCTGTCAGTTTGCAATTGCTTGAAACGCAAAACCTTGTCCCACAATTCATTCAAGCCGATGCCGTTCAATGCACTGAGTCGCATGACCGCGGCCTGCCACACAGGTGCGTCATCAGAAGAATGGTGACCGAGTAAGTGCAATGCACTTTGAATGAAAGACTGCGCGCGGGTTGCAGCATCTTGGTCAATGTCAGCTTTGTTGATGAGTATCAGATCAGCCAACTCCATGACGCCTTTTTTAATGGCCTGCAAATCATCACCTGCGTTGGGCAATTGCATTAGCACAAACATATCTGTCATGCCAGCCACCGCGGTTTCGCTTTGACCCACACCAACTGTTTCCACAATGACGATGTCGTAACCGGCGGCCTCGCACACCAGCATGCATTCGCGGGTTTTTTCAGCGACACCACCGAGCGTGCCGCTGCTGGGGCTGGGTCGTATAAAAGCCGAAGGTTGCACAGACAAACGCTCCATGCGGGTTTTGTCACCCAATATGGAACCGCCGGAGACGCTGGACGAAGGATCAATTGCCAGTACAGCAACTTTATGGCCACGTTCTATCAACCACAGGCCAAGCACTTCAATCAGCGTGCTTTTGCCTACACCGGGCACGCCGCTAAGTCCGATCCGCAGACTCTTGCCTGCGTGAGGAATAAGTTGCGTGAGCAAGTCATCAGCCTGCTCGCGGTGGTCTGCCCTGGTTGATTCAAGCAATGTGATGGCCTTGGCCATGGCGCGGCGCTGTGTCAGATTGTCCGAGCCCAGAATATCTGCGAGCAATCCATTGACGTTCATTGCCATGTGAAATACAACTGATCGGCTTTAGCCGGCCAACGCCTTGTTGATTTGGTCCAGCACATCCTTGGCGCTCACAGGAATCGGTGTGCCGGGACCGTAAATGCCCTTCACACCGGCCTGGTAGAGGAAATCGTAGTCCTGGCGGGGAATGACGCCACCGACGAAAACAATGATCTCGTCAGCGCCTTGTTTTTTCAATTCGGCAATGATGGCGGGTACCAGGGTTTTGTGACCGGCAGCGAGCGTGGACACGCCGACTGCGTGCACATCGTTTTCAATCGCCTGTCTGGCGCATTCTTCAGGAGTTTGAAACAGCGGGCCGATATCCACGTCATAACCCAGGTCGGCGAACGCGGTGGCCACGACTTTGGCGCCACGGTCATGTCCGTCTTGACCCAATTTGGAAATCATGACGCGCGGGCGACGGCCTTGCTTTTGCGCAAACGCAGCAATATCGGCTTTCAAGGCGTTCCAATATTCCATGGTGTCTCCTTCGTGCTCACCCGCGTCGTAAGCGGCGGCATAAACGCCGCTGATTTTTTGCGTGTCTGCGCGGTGTCTGCCGAAAACCTTCTCCAGCGCATCGCTGATCTCACCCACGGTAGCGCGCAAACGCACGGCTTGGATAGACAAGTCAAGCAAGTTGCCGCTGCCGTCTTGTGCCGCCTGCGTCAATGCGTTCAGTGCTTTGTCAACGGCCGAATTGTCGCGTGCCGCCTTGATGCGGTGCAGTCGTTCGATTTGCGAATCGCGCACTTTGACATTGTCGATATCGCGAACCTCCACGGCATCTTCAGTGGCGAGTTTGTATTTATTGACACCGACGATCACGTCCTGCCCGGAATCGATACGCGCTTGTTTGTCTGCAGCTGCCGCTTCAATTTTCAGCTTGGCCCAGCCCGAACCCACCGCTTTGGTCATGCCGCCCATGGCGTTGACTTCTTCGATGATTTTCCACGCCTCGTCAGCCATGTCTTGGGTGAGTTTTTCCATCATGTAACTGCCAGCCCAGGGGTCAATCACGTTCGTGATGTGCGTTTCTTCCTGAATGATGAGTTGTGTGTTGCGGGCAATGCGCGAGGAAAACTCGGTGGGCAGTGCAATGGCTTCATCAAAACTGTTTGTGTGCAGACTTTGTGTACCGCCGAACACCGCCGCCATGGCTTCGATGGTTGTGCGCACTATGTTGTTGTACGGGTCTTGCTCAGTCAACGACCAGCCGGAGGTTTGGCAGTGTGTACGCAACATCAAGCTCTTCGGATTTTTTGCGCCTGCCTCTTGCATGATGCGACACCACAACAAGCGAGCCGCACGCATCTTGGCAACTTCCAGATAGAAATTCATGCCAATCGCCCAAAAGAACGAAAGGCGCGGCGCAAATGCATCCACATCAAGGCCTTGCTTCATGGCGGTGCGCACGTACTCCTGACCATCGGCCAGCGTCAGAGCAAGTTCCAACGCCTGATTGGCACCGGCTTCCTGCATGTGATAGCCGCTGATGCTGATCGAGTTGAACTTGGGCATGTGCCCGGCCGTGTAAGCAATGATGTCGCCGACGATGCGCATGCTCGGCTCAGGCGGGTAAATGTAGGTGTTGCGCACCATGAATTCTTTGAGAATGTCATTTTGTATAGTGCCGCTCAATTGGTCTTGCGACACACCCTGCTCTTCGGCTGCCACCACATAACCGGCGAGCACGGGCAGCACGGCACCGTTCATGGTCATTGACACAGACACTTTGTCTAACGGAATTTGGTCAAACAAAATTTTCATGTCTTCGACCGAGTCGATAGCGACACCAGCTTTGCCTACGTCACCGGTGACGCGCGGATGGTCGGAGTCATAACCACGATGGGTGGCCAAATCAAATGCCACCGACACGCCTTGACCACCTGCAGCCAAGGCCTTTCGGTAGAACGCATTGGATTCTTCTGCTGTTGAAAAACCTGCGTACTGGCGGATAGTCCAAGGGCGCACCGCATACATACTGGCTTGCGGACCACGCAAAAAAGGAGCAAAACCCGGCAGCGTGTTGGTGTGGGGCAATGTCGCAATATCTTCGGCTGTGTACAAAGGCTTGACAGTGATGCCGTCGGGTGTGACCCAGTTCAACTTGTTCAAGTCCCCGCCGGGGGCAGACTTGGCAGCTGCCCTCTCCCATTCTGTGATGTTGTGTTTGGCGAATTGTTGTTTGTCTTGACTCATGGCTGATTAAAGTTTGACGCAATCTGCAAAATAATGGGTCACGCCCTGCTCGTCCTTCTCTTCCACCAGACCGTGTATGTCGGTTTCAAAACCGGGGCACTTCAGGTTGAACTCACGGGCGAATTTCAAGTAATCGATGATTTTCTTATTGAACACTTCACCTGGAATCAGCAATGGAATACCCGGCGGGTAAGGTGTGACCAAACTGGTGGTGATGCGACCGAGCAAATCATCGATAGGCACGCGCTCGGTGTTGCGGTGAGCGATTTGTGCATACGCATCACTGGGCTTCATGGCCGGCTTTAAATCGCTCAGGTACATCTCTGTGGTCAAACGTGCAATATCGTACTTGGCATACAAAGTATGTATGTGGTGGCACAGGTCTCGCAAACCCATGCGCTCGTACTTGGAATACTTCTGGCAGAACTCGGGCAGGATGCGCCACATCGGTTGATTGCGGTCGTAGTCGTCCTTGAATTGCTGCAACGCTGTCAACAATGAATTCCAGCGTCCTTTGGTGATACCGATGGTGAACATGATAAAGAAACTGTACAAACCGGTTTTCTCCACAATCACACCATGTTCAGCTAAAAACTTGGTGACGATGCTGGCAGGAATACCTGCGTCATCAAATTTGCCATCCAACCGTAAACCAGGCGTCACGATGGTGGCTTTGATCGGATCCAACATATTGAACCCGTCTGCCAAATCGCCAAAACCATGCCAATTGGGTGCGTCGGTTTTTCTGATGCGTCCTTTTTTTTCTGCCTTGATCACCCAGTCGTCAGCACGGCCCACGCCGTCTTCCACCAGATTGTCCGGCCCCCATACCTTGAACCACCAGTCTTTGCCGTATTCAGCGTCGACTTTGCGCATGGCGCGGCGGAAATCCAGCGCTTCAGCAATACTTTCCTCCACCAAGGCCGTACCGCCGGGTGGCTCCATCATGGCTGCCGCCACGTCACAACTGGCAATGATGCTGTATTGCGGACTGGTGCTGGTGTGCATCAAATATGCTTCGTTGAACAAATGCCGGTCCAACTTGTTTTCCTGCGAGTCTTGCACCAGCACGTGGCTGGCCTGGCTGATGCCTGCAAGCAATTTGTGCACAGACTGCGTGGAATACACCATGGCTTCCTTGGGGCGCAAACGCTTTTTACCCATGGCGTGAAACGTGCCATAGAAGGGATGGAAAGCCGCATGAGGTAACCAGGCTTCATCAAAATGCAAATTAGGCACATAGCCGTCCAGCATGTCTTTGATGGTCTCGGTGTTGTAGAGCACACCGTCATAGGTTGACTGTGTCAAGGTCATGACCTTGGGTTTGATGGCTTTCACATCCTGACCTTTGAGCAAGGGATTGGCCTTGATCTTGGCTTTGATGGCCTCAGGCTCGAACTCGCTTTTCGGAATAGGACCGATGATGCCGAAATGGTTGCGTGTGGGTTTCAAGAACACTGGAATCGCACCCGTCATGATGATGGCGTGCAGCACAGACTTGTGGCAATTGCGGTCAACCACCACCACGTCGCCAGGTGCCACCGTATGGTGCCAGACAATTTTGTTGGAGGTACTGGTGCCGTTGGTCACAAAGAAACAATGATCGGCATTGAAAATACGTGCAGCATTGCGCTCGCTCTCGCCAATGGCTCCATCGTGATCAAGCAACTGACCGAGCTCTTCAACCGCATTGCACACGTCTGCACGCAACATGTTTTCACCAAAAAACTGATGAAACATTTGACCGACCGGACTTTTCAAAAACGCCACGCCGCCCGAGTGTCCGGGGCAGTGCCAGGAATATGAACCGTCTTCGGCGTAATCCAGCAAGGCCTTGAAAAAAGGCGGTTGTACACCTTCAAGGTAACTTTTGGCTTCGCGGATGATGTGACGCGCCACAAACTCCGGCGTATCTTCGAACATGTGAATAAATCCGTGCAATTCGCGAAGAATATCGTTGGGCAAATGGCGTGAAGTTTTGGTTTCACCGTACACATAAATAGGCACATCGGCGTTTTTGCGGCGCACCTCGTCAATAAAACTGCGTAAATTGAGGACAGCAGGATCAAGGTCTGGGCCAGGCGTGAACTCTTCGTCATCAATCGACAAAATAAATGCGCTGGCGCGGGACTGTTGCTGGGCGAATTGGCTCAGGTCGCCGTAACTGGTCACACCCATGACTTCGTAACCCTCACCTTCGATGGCTTGGGCAAGTGCACGAATACCCAAGCCAGACGTGTTTTCAGATCGAAAATCTTCATCAATGATGACGATGGGAAAGCGAAATTTCATTAACTGCTCCGGCCCAAGCTTGGGGCGTTGACTTGAAACATTTAAGTGTACCCTCCAGGCTGGCTGATACAATGACATGCACAGGAGAGGTGGATGAGCGGTTTAAGTCGCACGCCTGGAAAGCGTGTGAGGGTTAATAGCCCTCCGCGGGTTCGAATCCCGCCCTCTCCGCCATTACAAAGTCACTAAATATTTTCAGGCTCACTTGGCAACCGCTCACCACCGACTTTTTCTTTGAGTGCCCATCCCCAAAACATAGAGGATGTGGAGTATTCGGCACTTAATCCCAATCGGCCTTTTTCTTTCACGCATCCGGCATCCACATAAGTTCCAAAGAGATGATCCCAGATGGAGAAATAAAATCCAAAATTACTACCCCCATACCTCTCATCAATATGATGGTGAATGAAATGCATGCGAGGAGTTACCAAAAAATATTCCAATTGACGCGCATAAGGCAAATAAACATTTGAATGAGTCAGGTGTTGACTGCAAATATCAATGAACACGACCACATAAAAAGCCAGTGTCTGATCGGACAAAAGAAAAATGGAAGAAGCCAGCATGCTTGGGAGAATCACAAGCAAAATGTGCAGAGGTGAGCCGCGAACACCTGCAATCCAGTTTAAAGATTGAATGGAATGATGAAAAGCATGCACGCGCCAGAATGTTTTAGAGTGCATCAGACGATGAAACCAATAACCGAGGAAATCAGTAACTATTAAATAGGCGGGGATTTGAAACCATAATCCCCACTGCTCAACTGCCTGCACAAGTAAGGACTGAAATTCTGTTGAATCATTCAAAAAATAACGGATAACAGGTGTTACAAGAAGTTCATACAAAGCTGCAATGATTAATGCAGTAAAAATAAACAAGTAGTCCGATAATTTAATTTTTAAATTCAAATATTCCTTCATTGGGCAATATTTAGAAAGCACCCAAAAAGTCAGACCTAAACCAATAAATATATAAACTCTTATAAGCGAATCAAATAAAATAACTGAGTTGATAAAGCCCATGAGTATCAATCTATCAAACGGTGAAGAGACAAAGAATTGTTTATTTGATTGAAACAATATTCTGAGAGTTCTTTTTTATTGGAGAAAAAAGGAGCTGCGGGCAATACAATGACTTGAGCAGTCAATGGTGCATTTACAAAAATATTTTTCATGCATTCAAGCAATGTCATATCACCAAAAAATCCGGGAGCAGAAGAAAATTCATTATTGTTGTCTAGATAACGTATGGCAACAGGTATGACAGGCGTGTTTGACAAAATGGAAGATTGAAATAAATTAGATTTGAAAGGCAAAATTTGACTGCCATCCGTAGAGGTTGCCTCCGGGAAGAAACAAATAGTCTCCCCAGCTTTAAGCAAGGGGGTCATTTGATCCACTATTTTCTTGGTGCCTGTTCGGGGATTGTTCAAATCGATAAAAAGTGATCCTGCAGCTTCAGCCATTTGGCCAATGACGGGCCAAGCAAAAACCTCTGAAGTAGAAATGAATCTACAATGTACAATTGATTCAATTACTTGTATGTCTATCCAAGAAACATGGTTTGACACCAAAGAAAAACCACCTTTAATTGACAAATTATCAGGATTCACCAGTTTTATTGAAATACCAAATGATCTCAATACTCTTTTTGACCAATTCTGTACATATAAATCTTTCCAACTCGCAGAAGCAAAAAGAAATATACATCTACTGACAATGACAGCTTCTATTATCAACAAAATAACTTGCAAGCTACCTATGGATATTTTGAAAAACTGTTTCATGAATTGCTTATGTTTTTTCTGCCAGTTATTTTTAGCGATGCCCCGCTCTACAAAAGCCTGATTACTGTTTTCAATGAATTCTAAACTCCTTCATATCGAGTGGTCAAAAGACCTCAAAACAATTGAAGAAGTTCAGCGCTTTCGATTCAAAATCTTTAAGGATGAATTTTCAACTGTATTTCCTGATGCCAATCAAGACATGGACATAGATGAATTTGATCACGTATGTGATCACTTGATTGTCAAACAAAGCATTGACCATCGCATTGTTGGCACCTACAGATTAATTACACCAGAAGCCGCCAAAAAAATTGGATCGATGTACTGCGACTCATTGTTTGATTTGAGTCCTATCAATGACTTGAGAGAAAGTATCATTGAAATCGACAGATCGTGTATAGATAAAGAATTCAGAAACGGCTACACGATACTTCTACTTTGGAAAGAAATTTACAAATTCATCAAGCAATCAAACTATCAATACATCATGGGTTGCTCAAGTATTTCCTTGGCTGATGGTGGCTTGCTGGCTTCAAAAGTTCATCAGTATCTAATCAAGATGGAACGCATTTCAGAAAAAATAAAAATCAAAGCGAAACACCCTGTTCAGTTATTGAATTCTTCAACCTGCGATGATGTGTCTATTCCTGCTATTTTGAAAGGTTATTTAAACGTTGGTGCATCTATTTGCAGTGAACCGGGGATTGATCCATTGTTTAATACAGCCGACTACTTAACCATTTTAAAAATGACTGATATGAACCCCAAATACGTCAAGAGATTCTTAAGATAGACAAATATTGCGTGCTTGCAAAAGATCAAATTATTTTTAACAACAAAGATCCCGTCGACTGCCTGCTCTCTAATTTTTCATGTGCAAGGTAAGCATCTTTTAATTCAAATTCTTCGTAATCTGGATTTTTTAAAATACCATCAAAAAGTGCTTTCCAGATGCGCTGAGCGCGCTCATTCAATTTATCTTGTGTAGCCACATAATCAAAGGCGACCGGTCTTGAAAAACTCAAAGATTTTTGTATCAACCAATGCGGTGAAATTTCATTGATAGCACCTGTGGCTTGACCAAGACTGATCCAATGCCCGCATTTAGCCAATGATGCGAAATTTTCATCACGTGCAGCGTCTCCAAGACCATCAATAATGACATCTACACCACTGCAAATAGAGTGAATTGCGTCACTGAATTGGTAATCACGACCCACTATCACATGATGGCATCCATGTTCCCTGGCTATTCGGGCTTTGCTTGGTGATGACACAGTTCCTATGACCAATGCACCAAGGCTATGAGCCCAAGATGAAATAATTTGTCCCACTCCGCCAGCCGCTGCATGCACCAAAAGACGGGTGCCCTGCTTGATATGCCCAAGGTCACGTATCAAATAATCTGCGGTTACACCTTTTAACAATAATGCGGCTGCCACTTGATCGGAAATTCCAGGCGGAATTCGAGTGGTACATACGACAGGAACATTGCGTATTGAGGTGTATGAACCGGGCACTGGGCACATATACACAACTCGGTCACCTGGCAACAAACTCGTGACCCCCGGACCGACATCTATGACTTCACCGGCCGCTTCCATACCAGGCGTTGCGGGTAGCGGTAAAAATTCAGGAATCCATCCTTTTCGTAAATAGATATCTAAATAATTTACACCTACAGCCGTTTGTCGTATGCGCACCTCCCCTTCAGCTGGTGGAGGCACATTCACAGCTTCATATTGCATCACAGAGGCCTGGCCATAATCTCTGACACGAATAGCATTCGCCTGAATGGGAAGACCTGTGACAACAGCTTGTCTTTTAAGTTCATTCGCTCTATCGATGACTTGCCCGGAAGATAAAAAACTTTTTAAATTTGAAAATCCTGCTTCATACACGCCGTGGGCAACCATGTCGCGCAATTGGGTCTCCATGCCAGGCGGTGTTTCAAAAGTTGAAGACCAATGCCAAAATGTTCTATTACCGTCAGTCACCGGTTTTAAGCTCACCGTAGCAACGTAGCGAATCAAGGGAACCGTAGCTTCAACGATGGTATATGTGCTGATGTAATCTTTGTCGGACAAACTGATCAGCATTTCGCGAATGTGGTTACCGTCAGCCAGAATGAAATTACGCACACAGCCCACCCGATCAGCGTTCTGATGATCTTCAATTTCGCTCTGTGCAACCACGCTGTGCCATTGGTCATGGCTATTAAAGTCACGCAATATGGACCAAACACGCTCAATGGGAGCGTCAATGATGCTAGAACGAACAACGCGTTGCAGGCTCATTAACGTCGACTTGCAAAATACCGTTTGAGAGCATCAAATCCAACCTGAAACACACCTTGCCCAATCGTTTGGGACAACTCGGTTTCGCGACTGGATGCACAGTCAAATTCAGCACTCCATTCCGCAAAACAGCGGCCACCATCAGTGATTGGCGTTAGCTTTAAAGTAGCAACATAATTTTCGACACCCATAGGGCTTTCGAGAATACTGTAGCTACAGGTGAAATCGTAATCAGATAAAGCCAACAAACGTTCACGGATCAAGCCACCATCGCGCAAATGAAAATATCGAACACAACCTACGCGGTCTGAAGGCTGATTGTTTTCAATGCGACTGTCGGCAATACTAGGGTGCCAGATTGGCAAGGCGTTGAAATCGCGAATACGCGCCCAAACGGCTTCTGCTGTTGTATCAATCACACTGGATGTGTAGACTTGAATCACAAGTTCATTCCTTGATGGCTGGTGTATCGCTCATACCGGCGTTAGCGCCGGATACGCCTGAAACTAAGCGCTGAATATCGCCACCTTCCAAGCCTATTTCTTTGAGCAGTTGATCGACGATGGGGGCTTGCGCTCTGAAGCGCAGAGCTGAATTCACTATGCCGTCCGCAAAACCAGCTTGGCCGTTGCCGTCTCCAGAGTGACCGCCACTGCCGCCCAATCCATCGACATGCATGATCTTGATTCCTTCGATGCGTTCCATAGGACGTACAGACTCCCGAATAATGGCCTCAGCTTTCTCTACCAAACGCATCCGCAAAGCTGAGGCTCTGGCTTCAGTCGATAAAGTATTGTGCGCATGGTTCATGAGAGATAAAGCCTCGGCTTCAACTTCAGCCCGAATTTTCTGAGCAATAGAACGAATTTTGTCTGCATCTGCTTCAGCCTCAGCTTGCGCACGAATCGCTAGGCCGCGGCTGGTGCTTGCCGTATTTTCAGCTTCAGCGGTTTGCACAATGCGCATGGTTTCACGCTCTATATCTTGCTGCGTGGCGATCAGTTCTATTTCCTTGTGTCGATTGGCTATTTCAACTTCACGCGCAGTGAACACTTTTTCTTCCGCTGAGACAGCAAGTGCACGTGCAGTTTCAGCCTGTGCCAAGGCTTCACTGTGATGTTTACTTTCTAGAGCGATCGCAATGGCTCGTTGTTGCTCAGCAAGTTCAAGTGCTTTACGGCGCTCAATTTCAATAGCTTGTAGAGCTTGTTCCTTGCGAATACGTTCCTGTTCAAGCGTTTGATCAGAATGAATCCGCGCACTTTCAATAGACTGACGCGCCAAAATTTGCGCATTTTCAGATTCACGCTCCCGCTCCGCTTGTTCAGTTCGAAGTTCAGAGCGCTGACGCGCACGCGCAAACTCCACATTTTGTAACTGTTCAATACGTGCGAATTCGCTTTCTTTATCAATTTGTAAGGACAACTTTTCAGCTTCCAGATTTTTATTTCGAATCGCTATCAACGTGTCTTGTTCAACATCGTTGCGTTGTTTTTTCCTACGCTCAATCTGCTCAGTCAAACGAGTTAAACCCTCGGCATCAAAAGCATTGCTTGGATTGAAATATTCCATACTGGTTTGATCGAGTTGCGTCAAGGATGCAGCTTCTAACTCCAGACCATTTTTTGTCAAATCTTCAGCAACTGCTTCTCGTACGCGTCTGACGTATGCACCTCGTTTTTCATGGAGCTCTTCCATCGTCATGTCGGCCGCAGCAGTACGCAAGGCGTCAATGAATTTACCTTCAATCAACTCTTTGAGTCGCTCCGGCTCTAAGGTTCTCAAACCCAGGGTCTGAGCAGCAGCGGCAACAGATACAGTGTCTGCTGCAACACGCACGTAAAACTCAGCGATCACATCCACTCGCATTCGGTCTTTGGTGATCAGTGATTTATCTCTGCCGCGAGCAACCTCCAATCGCAAAGTATTCATATTGACGGGAATGACGTCATGCAAAATCGGAAGCACAAAGGCTCCGCCGTCTACTACAACTTTTTCGCCACCCATACCAGTCCGGACAAAAGCGCGTTCTTTGCTGCTTCTTAAATACAACCAGTGTAATAACCAGACCACCACTGCGACCACGATTGCCGCGACGATCAGTCCGAGTAGGAATTCACCAAATTGAGAGCCAGTCATGGAATTTTCTCCAGCTTAAATAAACAAACAACACACTTCATTGACTCAGCTTGGGGCTGAGTCGCTTTTTTTGATTTGCATGAATTCACGCGTGGTCTTGGTCAATGCAATTTCAGTTGGCAATCGCTCCATAGAGCTTGCACCATAAAAACCATGCAATTGGGGACATTGAGCCAATATCCACGCCGCATCTTCCGGCGTGGCAATGGGTCCGCCATGACAGAGCAGCAAAACATTTGGCTTGACCTTCAAAGCGGCGTCACACCATTCACGAATAGGCTTGACGCAATCCGATAGTTTCAAAGCAGTTGAGGCGCCAATATTGCCGCCTGTCGTTAAACCCATATGACAAACCACAATATCAGCACCGGCACGCGCCATGTCCGTCGCCTGTTCCGCATTGAATACATACGGGGTGGTTAACAAGTCCAGTTGATTTGCTTTCTTTATCAAATCAATTTCAAGCCCGTAACCCATACCTGTCTCTTCCAGATTAGCTCTGAATAGTCCGTCAATCAAACCTACAGTGGGAAAGTTTTGTACGCCAGAGAAGCCTAAATCTATCAACTTCTTTAAAAAGTGATCGGCAATCATGAATGGGTCTGTGCCATTCACTCCTGCAAGAACCGGGGTATGTTTAACCACAGGCAAGACTTCTTTCGCCATGTCACACACAATATCATTTGCATTGCCATATGCCAGCAGACCTGCAAGCGAGCCGCGTCCAGCCATGCGGTAGCGCCCAGAGTTATAAATCACAATCAAATCAATTCCGCCAGCCTCCTCACACTTGGCAGACAAACCAGTTCCTGCTCCCCCGCCAATGATGGGTAGTCCCTTTGCCACTTTTGAGTTCAGTGCTTGAAGAATGGTGGATTTGGCAATACGTGACATGGTTTTTCTCTGTATAAGGTTCACGCAGTTTTTGATGCAAGTGGCCGAGTGGCAATTTCATGCCAGGCATCAACCAGCGCCTGAGCAAATGCTTCATCATTCACATGCAAAGGCAAGCGAATCAATTTGTGTTTGGAATTGGTTTTAAAGTTAGCTTGCAAAGCAGCGATCAATGCTTGATCCGCAAGAGGATCATGAAAAGGATGCCCCGCCTGATCGATTGCAGAAAAGCCTTTTTCAGGTACTAAAAACCTTACAGGTCCTTGCATGGCGCTGAGTTTTTTTCCGATGAACTCGCCAATCAATTTGCATTCCTCTACCGTGGTACGCATCAGCGTGACATTAGGGTTGTGGCGGTATAGATTTCGACTCTTGAATTTTTCAGGGACAGTATCAAAAGGTCCGAAATTCGCCATATCCAAAGCACCACATGTGCCCACATAAGGAATATCGATTTTTGAGAAAATATCCAAGCGAGTGGGTCCTGCTGACAACACACCGCCAGCTATCTCATCTGCTACTTCGGTAGTAGATACATCAATCACACCATTGAGCAAATGGGACGCAACCAATTTCTCCATTGACTGGCCGCCGGTGCCTGTGGCGTGAAACACCAAGCAATCGTAGTCAGCTTCTAATCTTTTGGTGACGGCTTGAACACAGGTTGTTGTGACGCCAAACATGGTCAAACCTATGGCAGGCTTGACAGATTCAATGCCCCTGTGTGTATGAGTCATCATGCCTGCGATGGCATGCGCCGCGTTCGACAATACTTTTTCACTGATGCGATTGATACCTTGCACATCTGTCACCGAGTACATCATGCAAATATCACTTGGTCCAACATAAGTCCGTGTATCTCCGGAAGCCATGGTTGAAACCATGACTTTGGGAATACCAATGGGCAATACGCGCATGGCGGCTGTTGCCAAGGTGGTCCCACCTGAACCTCCTGCTGAAATCAGACCGCCCACATCTCTGCGATGCTGAATAAATTGCTCGAAGGCTATGGCCATGGCTGCCACAGAACTGCCCCGATCGCCGCTAAAAACTGCTTTTTCACCTTGCGGGTGATATCTGGCAACTTCTCTGGGATGCACGGATGCTGAGGACGGTCTACCACTTGTTGATAAATCCACTGTCATTGCGCGCAAGCCAAGCTTTTCCAAGCATTGACGAATGAAAAACAATTCCTTGCCCTTGGTATCAAAGGTTCCGGCCACATAAACTACTTGATTACTGCTGGTGGCTACAGGGAAATCAAATATTTTGGCCTTAGCCGTATTTTTCATTTCTGCGTTTGTTTCAGCTCTACTCTGATAGCTTGAGGTCACAAACTGCTTACTGAACGGCAAATCTTCTGACTGGTGTGAACGCTGCACACGAATGATTTCTGTAGGTTGCTCCGTGGTTGATTGCGTCTCAGAAGCTTCTATGACCTCAGCACTTGCACGCAGTCCAAGTAATCGCTCTTGCAAGGCTTTGTCAGATGCCAATTCAGAAGCCGGCATATCAGCCTGTAATCTTCCGTTGACCATGACTGCGATTCTGTCAGCTGCCGCCGTAGCAACACCTAAATTCTGTTCAATTAATAAGATGGAGATGCCGTCTTCAGTGGCCAATTGGCGCAATGAAGCTTCCACCTGCTCGACAATGACGGGTGCCAAACCTTCGGTAGGTTCATCCATCACCAATACACGCGGTTTTAACAAAAGCGCTCGCCCAATCGCCAGCATCTGTTGCTCGCCGCCTGACAATTGAGTTCCCCCGTTATTTCGACGTTCAGCTAAACGCGGAAACATGGCGTACACGCGATCAACATCGCGCTTGAGAGGTGCAACCAGTCGCAAGGTCTCATCTACTGTCAAGGAAGGCCACATACGGCGACCTTGAGGTACATAGGCAATCCCTCTGCGAGTGATGGCATGTGGTGGCATACCCAAAATTTCTTCGCCTGCCAAACGCACACTTCCACGCGCAGGTACCATGCCCGTGATGGCATTGCACAAAGTAGTTTTACCCATGCCGTTACGGCCAACTACGCCTAATACGCCCTGAGTCAAACTTAAAGAAATTCCTTGCAAAGCATGCGCCTGACCATAGTAAACATGCAAGTCTTCAATGACTAGCAAAGGACCTTTCCAAGATGCATATGAAGGTGTGTCACTAAACCAAGACATCAGTGCTTTCCTCCCATATAAATGGCTTGCACCTGTTGATCATTTTCAATATCTGAAGGGGTGCCGGTTTTGATGACTTTTCCGTTGTGCATCACAGTCACCCGCTCGACTACTCGCAAGGCGATTTCCAGATCATGCTCGATCAAAACAAAACCCATATGCGACGGAAGCGATGTCAGCAGCAATACCAATTCACGCCGCTCTGCCGGTGACAGTCCCGCAGCAGGTTCATCAAAAAGAATGAGACGAGGTGCCCCCGCCAATGCCATGGCAACTTCAAGTTGACGTTGCTGACCGTGCGCGAGGTTACTGACCATTTCATCTGCAATATGTGTCAATCTGCCCCTCTCTAATAACTCCTGCGTGGCAACACTGGAAGGGTGTCCACGCCCGGGTCTTCTGAGACTGAAACGTGCATTGGAGACGCCGCGAACAGCCAGAAAAAGGTTGTCGCGCACACTCAAATCTTTGAACAACAGCGAAGACTGATAAGTTCTGCGCATGCCCTTGCGTATACGCTCGAAGGGGTCCATGTGCGTGATGTCTTCGCCGAAAAAACGGATCCGCCCGGAAGTGGGCGGAAAATCGCCGGTGATGGCGTTGAACAAGGTGGTCTTGCCCGCTCCGTTCGCGCCGAGAATGGCGCGTTTTTCACCGGCGAGTACTGACAAGGTGACATCATCCACCGCCCGCAATGCGCCAAATGCACGCGTCACGCCTTCGAGAACCAGTGCCTCGGAAGACATGAGCGGAACTTCGCCTGCCTGCGGCAGGCGCGGCATTACCGCAGTGGTAATGGCCGAGCGCAATGCGGTGATGGATGCCATCTTTGTCAGCCCTGCTTACTTGCGGCAATCAGGAATGTCGCGAGTGCCCAAACCCATTTTCTTGAACTCTGCTTCAGGCAGACCCAAGGTTTGGGTGACATTAGGAACCGTCTTAACCACTTTGTTGAACAAGGAGCCATCGGCTGCCTTGGTCACTTCAGTGATGTAGGTGGGGCCAACGCCGTTGCGGTTGGCATCAATCACCACTTCACCAGCGGGGCCGACGAATTTGGTTTTCTGCAAAGCTTCACGGTACTTCTTCTGGCCGCCGCTCAAATCACCTTTGACTGCATCCAAACCATCTAATGCTGCTTTGGTATTGATGTAGTACAGGTAAGCGAACAATGAGGGGCTTGGGAAGCCATCTTTGAAATTCGCCTTGTAGTCAGCAACGAATTTTTTCCACTCGGCGGTGTCCAGTGAATCGGCCATAGGTCCGGCTGAAGCTGTACCAACCAATGACTCGCGACGCTTACCCTTGTAGTTCAACACAGTCTGATCTACCGTGATGGAACCACCGACCATGGGTTTGTTACCACCGGATTGTTCGTACTGGGTCAGAAAGTTAACAGCATCAGAACCACCTAACACCACCAACAATGCATCTACATCTTTGGGGATTTTGGCGATCACGGATGCATAGTCCTTGGTGCCGAGGGGAACCCAGGCTTTATCCAGTACTTTGCCGCCTTTAGCGCAATAACTGGCCATGAAACCTTGTACTTGCGAATACGGGAAACCGTAGTCTTCAGCAATCAAGAACATTTTTTTGTAGCCCTTGGATAATGCATGATCACCTAATCCAACCATCCATTGCGCGCCTTCTGTATTGAAGCGGAAGAAATTGGTTGAAGGGTCATTCAGCGTTGCGGCCTGAGCGCCTGATGATCCGTTAATGAAAGTAATGCCGGCCTGTGTTTTGGCATAGTTCTTAACAGCAATACCTTCGTCACCTGACAATGGACCAATCATGACTTGGACTTTGTCCTGCTCAACCAATTTACGGGTTGCCGCCACAGCTTTGTCAGGGTTTCCATCGGATGAACCGCTGATGAGTTGAATCTTCATACCGCCTGCAGTTCCACCCTTTTGTTTCAAGGCTAGCTCAGCACCTCTAATGCCGTCTTGACCAGGCACAGCAAAAGGACCTTCCAAAATTGAAAGCAGTCCAACTTTTAAAGTGCCTTCAGCGAAAGCGAACCCGGTGGTTGCCGCCAGGATTGCTGCGCTGATCACGGTACGTGCCAGCGTTCTTTTACTCAGTTGCATGTTTGTCTCCTCAGGTTAAAAGATGGCCAGATGGCCGTGAAAAAACGCAATACCCTGAAAGGACTGCGTTGGGTTGCCAGTTAGAAAACATCACTGCTTTCATGGCCGACGACTTCCATGTGTGCGTTCATCCTTGCCTGAAGATGTCCAGCGCGCACGTAATTTCTGCCACAAGCCCAATAATCCGTCGGGCGAGAAAAAAACAATCAGTAAAAACACACCACCAATCACAAGATTAAAGCGTTGCCTATCCACCAGATCGATGGCAAAGTTTTGAAGTAAGACAAATGCAATTGCACCTATGAATGCGCCGATGGGATGTTTCATACCGCCCAGCACGGCAATCACAAGAATATTGATGAGCGCGCCGGTATTGATGGACCCGGGTGAGATTCGGTTGTTGTACCAAACCAGAAGAATGCCGCCGATTGCCGCTAAAAAACCAGCAAATGCATGTGCTGCCAGGCGATGCGCTGTGACGTTAAAGCCCAGCGAGTTCATGCGTCTGGGGTTGTCGCGTATACCTTGCAAAGCCATACCGAAAGGTGCGCGTACCAGGTACTTGACGGCCCAATAGGCGGCCAACGCGCAGCCGGTAGCGAGAAAGTAAAAAGCCTCCGGCTGTGTGAAATCAACTTCTCCAACTGTCGGCGCACCGATTTTGCTAAAGCCCTGAAAACCGTTGAACAATACATAGTTTTGCTGTGTCAAATAAAAGAATGCCACACCAATCGCCAAAGTGATCATGATGGTGTGAATACCTTCAGTGCGAATAGACAACCATCCAACCAAAGTGGCAAAAACCATTGATATCAAAATAGAGAAAACCACTGCAAGCCACCATGGCCAACCAAGGCTGATGGCGCTCATGCTACTGGTGCCAAATATGGCGATCAAATAACCGCTGACACCGGCTACAGTCATTTGCGACAACGACACCATACCCCCATAACCGCCGAGAAACGTCAGTGACAAAGCGATCAACCCCAATGCCATGGATTGAGCAGCAATTTGGTAAGTGAAAAATGGGGAAGCTACCAATGGATAGATGAGCAATGCGAGCAATACGATGGCATGTCGCCATTGAACATGTGACCAAGCATGCCCCCACCAGTTCAGTTCAGATTGCGCCGAAACCTGAGACTTGCCATAGGCAGGATCAGGCGAAAGCGTTTTAGCCGGAGCCTGTGTGACCACGCTGACTTGCGCGCGGTTTGCTTGGGTATTCATGGCTCTACGCCACTGTGCTGCGCTCATGTCGCTTTTCCTAAGACGCCACGTGGCCTGAAAGCCAGCGCAACAATCATGATCACAAATGTGAACACCACTGAGTAAGTAGGCGCATAGGCTTGACCGAACTGTTCAGCCATTCCTATTAACAAGGCTCCGATGGCTGCTCCAGGCACGCTTCCCATACCGCCAACGATGACCACCACCAGCGAGGCCAGCAAGTAACGCGTGTCTTCGCCTGGAGAAATTGATAAAGCAGTACCACCCACTACCCCAGCAAGTCCTGCCAGTCCCGCACCCAAAGCAAAAGTCAAAGCGAAAATCCTTTGCACATTCACGCCAGAGGCAGACAACATGCCACGGTCATCTACGCCAGCGCGAATCATCATGCCGATACGCGTGCGAGTCAGTAATCCCCATAATCCCAAACCAATCACAATAGAAATACACAGAACAATCAATCGATAGGTTGGGAATTTCTCAATGATGGGCAACGACGTGGTACCGTAGATCCATGCAGGCGGGTCAAAGGTATAAATCTCGCCTCCGAAATACCACAACATCAAATCCGCCAGCACAATTGACAAGCCGATAGTGACAAGTGTTTGACGCAAGTCTTCGCCTTGCATGCGACGAAAGACAATGATTTGAATCAAAACTCCAATGATTGCAGAAGCAACAAAGCCTGCCAGCACAGCCAGCAACCAGGAGCCAGAATACTCACCAACCATCCACCCCACATAAGCACCAATCAGAAACAGTGATCCATGAGCAAGATTGACATTACGCATCAAACCAAATACCAGAGTGAAGCCGCTGGCCACAATGAAATACAAAGATGCGAGAGTTAAACCATTGAGCATGGTTTTCAAAAATAAAGTTGTATCTTCATACAAACCCCAAACGCAAAGCAAAACCACTGGCAATACCATTAACCACCAGAATGCAAGTTCGCTTCGCTTCATGCGGCTCGCTCCCAAGGCATGGCACGGGTTGTAGGTGGGTGTTTGGCAAATACACCATCTTTCATGACAGCCAAAATTCGTGACGGCTCACGCAGTATGGCTAAATTGGTTAGTGGATCTCCATCAATCAATAACAGATCAGCCAGAAAACCCTCTTTGACCAAGCCAAGCTCATTAGGTTTGAGCATGATTTGACCGCCATACAAAGTGCATGCGCGGATAGCCTCCATGGGCGTAAATCCCAGATAGCGCACAAAAAACTCCAAGTCCCTGGCGTTTTGTCCATGGGGTGTAAAAGCAAACCCATAATCACCGCCGGGCAAGACACGGATTCCGCGCTTATGCATAGCACTCAATGACTTCAGTGCGGCTTCCCACTCAATACCGTACCCCATGCTCTCGGCCTTGGCTCTGGTGACTCCCCAAGGCTCAGCTTCATTCAATAGTGCATGAATGATGCCGATTCCAGGCACAACATAAACTTTGTCCTTGGCAGCTTCCAACAAGTCCAGTGTTTTCTCATCACAAAAACTCGCGTGGTAAATAATTTCAATGCCGTGCTTCAAAGCTTGCTGAACAGAAGGACCGGAACGCGCGTGAGCTGTTCCCCGTTTTCCACGCATTTTGACTTCTTCCATGGCTGCAGCTACTTCTGCATCTGTCATCCAGTGTGTTTCAGCAGGCGAGTCCTGGGTAAAGTTATCCCCGGATAAATTCAATTTAATACAGTCAACCCCATACTTCAAAAACATACGCACAGTTTTACGCATATCTTCGGCCCCGTTGACATTGGCACCAAAACTGAACTCAGGAAATGGCAAATGCGGCAATGTCTCATCGCCCAAAGCGCCCGGGACTGTAATTTCCTGACTCGCAGCCAAATAGCGCGGGCCTGGAATTTGACCGCTATTGATGGCATTGCGAATCACCACATCCAACCTTGGCTTTGCACACGCCGCGCCCACACAAGAAGTCCAACCTGCTTCTAAATAGATCTTGGCAACCTTGGCACTCCAAAGGACATGTTCCTCAAGAGGCATGGTTTGAATGCCCGCTAAATTGGCAGCGTTGTTCCATGAAAAGTGTGTATGTGCTTCACACATGCCAGGCATCAAAGTTGCCCCTGCAGCGTCTATGGTCAACGCATCCCCTGCTGAAATAGGTGCAGATGAACGACTGATATGTTTGATACGGTTACCCTCTACAAGCACGCTGCCAGCGTAAGGTGCAGCCCCAGTGCCGTCGATGATCCGAACATTGGTGAATTGAGTTGTGGTCGCCATCTTCATCTCCTTGATCATGCAGCCCAACGGGTTGGCACAGTGGAACGTCCAGGTTGACCACGCTGAGTCAATGAAGGAGGTTCCCGATGGAATTTCCCGTCTTTCATCACAGCAAGAATTCGCGATTTATTTTGCAGTACTGTGATATCAGTCATGGGGTCACCATCAATTAACAATAAATCCGCCAAATACCCTTCGCGAATTTGACCCAATGGATCATCACTGCGCATCATTGGGGCACCCCAAGCTGTTGCACTCAGCAAGGCCTCCATGTTTGACATACCGACATGCTTGATGAAATATTCCAAATCCTTGGCGTTGGTACCGTGTGGAGTCCAAGCAAAGCCATAGTCTCCACCAGGCATGATGTGAATACCGCGCTTATGCAGTGCCCGCATAGATTCGATGGCTGCGTCTAACTCCCTGAAGTACCCCATTTTTTGCACCACATCTTTGGTCAAACCGTATTCACTTGCGTTGTGGCAAGTATTAATTAGCCATGCGAGACCAGGCGCTATGAAATGCGAATGACGATGCTGATCCAATAAGTCTATGGCTTCACTGTCCAAAAAACTGGCGTGGTAAATGACATTGATACCTTGTTTGACGCATTGTTTGACTGACCAAGTAGAACGAGCATGTGCTGCCACCCATTTACCCCAACTCTTAGCCTCCTGCACACAAGTGGTAATTTCTTCTTCTGTAAATTGACTCTGCTCACTAGACATACCGGTGATGGACTCACCGGATAAATTGATTTTTAAAGTGTCCACTCCATATTTGCAAAACATACGCACACACCGGCGCATTTCATCACTGCCACTGACAACTGCACCAAAAGCGAATTCGGATTGAGGCAAATGCGGCTGGGTACTGTCGCCCAGCCCACCAGGCACGGTAATTTCCTGACTTGGTGCTGTGTAACGAGGCCCAATGATTGTTCCGTCATTGATAGCATTGCGAATAACGATATCCAAACGCGGTTTGGCAGCGGCAGCTCCTACGCAACTCGTCCAGCCCATGTCCAAATATTGTTTAGCGACCTGTGCGCACCACAAGATATGTTCCTCGGGCGGCATACGTTGAATGGCATCCAAGCTAGGTTGATCATTCCATGAAAAATGCGTATGCGCCTCGACCATTCCAGGCATTAGAAAACACCCGGCACCATCAATCACAGTTTGACCCGACAAGGGTAAATTGCGCATGCCAACAACGGCCTTGGTGACGCGCACAATTTTGTTGTCCTGCACAAGAACTTCACCTGCATATGGCATTTCACCAGTTGCATCAAATACATTCACGTTGGTAAACAAAACTTGGTTCATGATTTAACCTTAAGCATGTCGTTTTAAAAATTCACGGGCTGCGCGGATGCACTCATGAGGTTTTTCAATGGGAGTCCAATGACCGCAACGGTTCAAGACCAAGCGGTGCGCATTTGGCATACGTCGGCACATCAAGTCAACGGCCTCCACTGTCGCAACACGGTCCTCATCACCCGTAACCAGCAATGAAGGGGTTTGAATCAATTCGATATCAGCAGAACGGACTTGGGACAACGCCAGACAGTAATCAGCATAAGACTCAGGGCTTTGACGCATCAAGCTTTCTCGAACAAATGCATAGGCCGCCGGGTTGTGGTCTCTGGTGTGTTGAGAAATTGCAGTTTGTACCAGAGCATCTGCCACCTCCTGCATACCAGCCAAACCACCAGTGCGAACTTTCTGCGAACGCGCAAGCAACGGCTCTCTGGCTGCTTCAGACGGCGAAGCAATAGGCCCAAACAACAACATGCTTTTAACCAATGCAGGAACACTCTGTGCAAGATGCTGGCAAACAATGGTTCCCATCGAATGACCAATCCATTGGGCAGATTCAATTGACAATGTCGCGCAAACCAATTTCAAACAATTTTGTAAATCTTGTACGGTGATCCCTTGGGTATGACCAACGGATCTTCCACACCCGGGTAGATCAATGCGTATTAAGCGAAAACTTTGAAATGCAGGAAGCAACGATGACCATGTGTTTGATGTGCCGCCTAGTCCGTGTACGCACACCACAGCCTGACCTTTTCCCGTGTCCTCTACTGCCATACCTTCAATAAGATGCAAGCTCATTAGATGGAATAATTTTTAAAAAGGATGAGAAGTCATGGTCACATTGAGTAAACATTTCCGTTCAAAATATACAAGGTCAATTGAAGAATGCGTAAAAATAAGACACCTGTCTCATTTTTTCCATAGGCAATAATAAGGTTATGTGTAGAAAATCTAAACCCCGAAATTTGTATTTTTTCTCCTGATTTACCCTGATGAGATCACGTCCAGTCACACCTACCCCCGACTCCCCGAACAAACCCGAGGGAGTCAAATCGGCTACTTTTAAATTACTTCTAGACAGCGGAATCGAATTGATGCGCCAAACAGGTTGTGCCCCAACGATTTCAGAAGTCGCAAAATATTCCGGCGTTTCTAGAGCGACAGCCTATAGATGTTTTCCTAGCAAAGAGGCCATGCTTGGAGCCATGGTTAGCCAGTCGCTAGGGCCTATGCGCACATTTGCGTCAGAGAAGACCCAAGGCAAAGAGCGTGTGATTGAACTACTGAATAGAAGTTTTCCAAGATTAGCTAAGCACGAAGCCACCTTGAGAACCGCTGTTCAAATATCGCTGGAGCAGCAAGCCTTGGCAAAAGCTGGAATGATCAAAGAAAAACCATATCGCCGAGGACATCGGATTCATATTTTGGATAAAGCTTTAGAACCTTTAAATACAAAATTACCCAAGGACATCTATTTACAACTGCATAAAGCTTTATCTATGGTCTATGGAGTAGAGATTTTTATAGTGATGAAAGATATTTGGAATGATAAAAATAAGCATGTACTTGATACTATGGTCTGGATGGCTGAAGCCTTGATAGATTCGGCTATCAGGCAAGCAAATGTTCGAATAAACTCCGATAAAACCAAGGATTCAAAATGAAGTTGGCTACCTGTCAATTCAATCACCAAACATATGTCGGACTGGTTTGCGCAAAAGAGCAAGAAATTACATTTTTTCAAATGCCGCAGAATGAACAGGCAACCGGTGTTTTAAGTCTTATCCGCCATTCAAATAATTCTCAAAAATTACCCGCCCTGTCTTCACAAAGCGTCCCGTTAAATCAAGTCAAACTACTCTCTCCTTTTCCACGCCCTTTAAGAAATATATTTTGTGTAGGTAGAAATTACCATGCCCATGCAAAGGAGCTATCTGAAAGTGTATTCAAAGACAATGATGCAGATCCCAACTCTTGGCCTATTGTTTTTACCAAAGTGCCTGAGTCTGTAGTCGGTCCTTTTGATAACGTATTGCTCCCCTCACAAATATCTCAGCAAATTGATTACGAAGCTGAATTGGCTGTTGTGATCGGCTCTGGTGGCAAAAATATTTCACGAGCATATGCAATGTCACATGTGTACGGCTACACCATAGTCAACGATGTCACAGCACGAGATGTACAAATGCGTCATCAACAATGGGATCTAGGCAAATCATTCGATACGTTCTGCCCTATGGGACCATGGGTGATAACGGCGGATGCATTTGATGGACTCAATGCGCAGGTTAAATGCTGGGTCAATGGTGAACTCCGCCAAGATGGCAATGCAAGTCATATGATTTTTGATATTCCGACATTGATTGAAACCTGCTCAAGGGGAATTACTTTGTATCCTGGAGACATCATTGCAACAGGAACACCTGCAGGTGTTGGTATGGGCTTAAAACCACCTGCTTATCTTCAAAACGGCGATGTAGTCAAAGTTGCCATTGAAGGCATTGGCTTTATAGAAAATAAATTTATTGCCTGATTAATTTTTTAATGGAGAGACGCATGATTACGGGAATGAACCATTTCACTGCGATTTCAGCTAACCCGGATATCACATTAGATTTCTATCAAAATCTTCTAGGACTCCGAATTGGCTATCGGCCTGATTTAGGTTTTCCTGGCGCATGGCTGTACGCAGATGAGACAGTAGTTCTGC
Organism: Comamonadaceae bacterium; assembly: GCA_947461325.1. Taxonomy (GTDB): domain Bacteria; phylum Pseudomonadota; class Gammaproteobacteria; order Burkholderiales; family Burkholderiaceae_C; genus Limnohabitans. The sequence continues at coordinate 3,217 of CANHLD010000002.1, read as the reverse complement.
ATTTATATTTCGACAGGCCTGTTCCCAACCCGGCCGCTGGTGTGATTGATCACATGGCATTCACCACACACAATTTAAAAAAATTCAAGGCTAAGTTTGATGAAATCAATTACCCCTACAAACTTCAACACAGACCAAATGGGCCATGGCAATTGTTTTGTCATGACCCAAGTGGTGCAAAAATAGAGCTGAATTTTGACTCGAACGAAAGTCTTGATTGATTTTAAAAAAACAGTCTCGACGCAAGAAGAATAGCTTCTTTGAATTAATCTTTTTTAGCGCTATCAGATTTGAATAAATCAGTCACTGAATTTGCGGCTGAATCATAAGCAGCACTAAGTGAAGCGCAGCCAGTCAAGCCTAAAACCATAGAGAAGCAAGTGACTAAAGAAAGCGTTTTAAGAATGTGCAGCATTTGAGTCCTTCAAACATGATGAAAAAAAACTTAACACGCGGATCTTAGTGCATTTAGGATAAATTTTTTAATACTATTTTGAATACAAAATATATAACTTTCATGGTGTCATAACAATTCTGGATCTTGAATAGTCAAAATAAAAGACTCATGTGAAATAGGGCGAATGCGCTTACGTATCCACCAAAGAGATCCTTTGCGAAAAGAAAGGGACTCTGATGAATGCATTTCAAAAATTGCAGTGACCGCATCCGATAAACAAGGTTGGTGCCCAACCACTAACACTGTCGCTTCTGTTGCATGCGTCCATCCTGCTGCACTTAAAAGTGATGAAGCTGTACTTTGCGGAGATATATCCTCGCAAATTGTGTAGGGCAAGTTGAGATAGGAAACCGTTTGTCTTGTTCGCAAAGCGGGACTGCACAAAATAAAGGTATCTTTGGGCAATTGCACACGCAACCAGGCAGACATCTTCTGTGCTTGTTTTTCACCCTTCACAGATAAAGGACGGTCAATATCTGCTTGCCCCAAGGTTGCATCCAAGGCGTGGGCATGCCGCCAAAGCAGTAAATCCATTTCAATTACCCAGCCGATATCTCTTCATCAACTCCACTTGAGCACTCAATGGAATTTCATCTGTATCTGGCGTTATTCGGAGATAACTACCATCGATTTGTAGCTCCCAAGCATCTGTGTTGTCATACAAATACGCAACCAAACACTCATCTATGATTTTCTGTCGCAAGGCTTTATCCAAAATAGGCCAAGCAAGCTCAATTCGACGCATCATATTTCGATTCATCCAGTCGGCACTCGATAAGTACAAATCTTCGGTTTCTCCCGAACGAAAGTAATAGACACGTGAATGCTCAAGAAATCTACCGATGATGGAACGAACTTTTATCCGCTCAGTAAAACCCGGGCGTTTTGCAGGCAATATACAAGCGCCGCGGACAATCAAATCAATCTCAACACCACGCTGGCTTGCAACTACCAACTGTCTAGCCAGCTTTTCATCAGTCAAGGAATTCATTTTGAGAATGATTCTTCCTTTGACGCCTCGCATGCTTGCTTTAGAAACCTTATCTACCATTTCGATCAATTTATCTTGCAGATGAAATGGCGCTAACCAGAGATGATGAAGTTTGTTTATTTTTGTTTGACTCGCAAGTTGCGTGAATACTTGTTCGATATCAGATGTCAACTTTAAATTCGCCGTCAAGTAACTGATGTCGGTATACAACTTCGCGGTGTTGGCATTGTAATTTCCAGTAGATAAATGCCCATACCGCACCAGTTTTTTGCCCTCTCTCCTGGTCACAAGCAGCATCTTTGCATGTGTTTTTAAACCCACCACGCCATAGACAACTTGAGCGCCAACAGACTCTAATCGCTCCGCCCAGTTGATATTTGCCTCTTCATCAAAGCGCGCTTTTATTTCAACAACAACCGTAACCTCTTTTCCTCGAATCACGGCCTCTCTGAGCAATTCCATTAATTCAGAATGAGACCCAGTACGATAAATGGTCTGCTTGATCGCCAACACATCAGAGTCTTCAACTGCCTCTCGCAAGAAACTCAAGACGCCAGAAAAAGACTCGAAAGGTTGATGTATGAGAATATCGTTTTTACGAATTTGATGAAATATAGATTCATCTTCCTTCATTTGTATGGGAAAACTTGGCTGGTATTCAGGAAATAACAATTGCGGTTGACGAACCAAATCAATCAATTGATTTAACCGAACTAAATTAACAGGACCATCAACTCTGTATAGGGCTTCCTCTGGTAGCTTAAATTGCTGCAACAAAAATTGCGACAAAACGTCCGAACATTCAGACGATACTTCCAACCTAACAGGTTTACCAAACTGGCGATGTTCAAGTCCATGACGAAGCGCAGTTCTCAAATTTTTTGCATCTTCTTCATCAACCAATAGTTCAGAATCTCTTGTCACTCGGAACTGCGAAAAATGCCCCACATTGCGGTCAGGAAACAAGTCCTTGATATGCGCTCGGATAACGCTGGAGAGCGTTACCAACTGGAAAAAATTATTCTGGGTTTTAATAGGAATTCTGATGACTCGCGGCAATGATCTGGGCACTTTCACGATAGCAATATCGTTTTCGCGCCCAAAAGCATCCTTGCCAGTTAATCTGACAATGAAATTCAAAGATTTATTGGCTACTTGAGGAAAAGGATGCGATGGATCAAGACTGACAGGCGTAAGCAAAGGTCTCACATTTTCCTCAAAATACTGCTTCACCCATTTGTGCTGTGAACTGCTTCTTTGATCGTAAGTAAGCAGTTGAATACCTTGCTCTGAAAGTGCAGGCATCAAACCTTCATTAAATAATTTATATTGTTTTCCAACCAGTGTTTGGGCTGATTGCGAGATTTTTTGATAGGTGTGAAACGAATAAGGAGTGTTGAGACTTTTATTTTGAATTTGATGCAAGTGAAGAGCGACACGGACTTCAAAAAACTCATCAAGATTGGACGATACTATGCATAGGTAACGCAATCTTTCTAGCAGTGGAATATTTGGTCTTCGAGCCATATCAAGCACCCGCTCATTGAACGCCAATGTGCTTTCATCCCTGTCAATCAAAAGTTGTGCTGCAGATGTCGTCATTCTCATTCCAGCAAATTGGCCAATTTTTTTACACTTGATTGCGCTGTCGCTAATTCACGCGCCTCAACCATGATCCGTAAAACGGGTTCAGTACCACTGGGTCTGATCAGCAGTCTCCCATGATCGCCCAACATTTTTTCAATTTCATGACAAGCTTTTTGAAAACT
>CANHLD010000001.1 GCA_947461325.1 Comamonadaceae bacterium | reverse complement strand
TGGTGTCCGTCTTCGATATATTTCTTGGCGTTGTCCCAAGCACCGCCGCCGGTGCACATGGAAATAGCCACGAACAAACCGGTGACGATGGTGCCCATCAACAAGCCGCCCAAAGCCGCAGGGCCAAGGACCAAGCCGACCACGATGGGTGCGACGACTGGCAACAAGCTGGGGATCATCATTTCTTTGATGGCCGCTGTGGTCAACATATCAACCGCAGTGTCGTACTCGGGCTTACCGGTACCGTCCATGATGCCTTTGATTTCCTTGAACTGGCGGCGCACTTCCACCACCACCGCGCCAGCGGCGCGGCCCACGGCCTCCATCGCCATCGCACCGAACAAGTAAGGAATCAAACCGCCGATGAACAAACCGATGATGACTTTGGGGTCGCTCAAGTCAAACTTGATGTGCGCGCCCAAGCCTTCGAGCTTGTGGGTGTAGTCTGCAAACAGCACCAGCGCGGCCAGACCGGCAGAACCGATGGCGTAGCCTTTGGTCACGGCTTTGGTGGTGTTACCCACCGCGTCCAGCGGGTCGGTGATGTCGCGCACGCTGGCAGGCAACTCAGCCATTTCGGCAATGCCACCGGCGTTGTCGGTAATGGGGCCGTAGGCGTCCAGCGCAACCACGATACCAGCCATGCTCAGCATGGAAGTAGCAGCGATAGCGATGCCGTACAAACCGCCCAAGTCAAAGGCGCTGTAAATGGCTGCACAGACAAACAGCACTGGCCAAGCGGTAGAGCGCATGGAAACGCCTAAGCCTGCAATGATGTTGGTGCCGTGGCCGGTGGTTGATGCTTGTGCGATGTGTTGCACCGGTGCGTATTGCGTGCCGGTGTAGTACTCGGTGATCCAGACCAGCGCGCCGGTCAAAATCAAGCCGATGGCGCAGGTGCCAAATAATTTACCGGCGGTCAAAGCGGTGCCATCAGGCAAAGCCACGGATCCGGGGAACATTGATTGGGTCACAAAGTAAAAAGCGATCAACGACAAGATGCCGGAGACAGCTAAGCCTTTGTAAAGCGCAGGCATCACATTGGTCATACCGGGGCTGGCTTTGACGAAGAAGCAACCGATGATGGATGCCACGATGGACACGCCGCCGAGCACCAGCGGGTACAGCACCATGTTCGGACCAGCGGTACCGGCCAGCATCGCACCTAACACCATGGTGGCGATCAAGGTCACTGCATAGGTTTCGAACAAGTCAGCGGCCATACCGGCGCAGTCACCGACGTTGTCACCGACGTTGTCGGCAATCACGGCTGGGTTGCGCGGGTCATCTTCAGGAATACCGGCTTCAACTTTGCCCACTAGGTCAGCGCCGACGTCAGCGCCTTTGGTGAAGATGCCGCCGCCCAAACGCGCGAAGATAGAAATCAAAGATGAACCGAATGCAAAACCCACCAATGGGTTGAGCAAGCCAGCCAGCGCTTTGCCGTCAGCGGGCACGCCGCCAGCAGTCAGGTACCAGTAAAAACCGGTGACCCCAAGCAAACCCAAACCAACCACCAGCATGCCGGTGATGGCGCCGCCACGGAAGGCAACATCCAACGCGGGGCCGATACCTTTGGTAGCGGCTTGAGCGGTACGCACATTGGCGCGGACAGAAATATTCATGCCGATGAAACCGCATGCACCTGAAAGCACTGCGCCGAGAACGAAGCCGCCGGCACTTAACGGGTCTAAGACAACCGCAATAAGCACAGCCAGAACCACGCCGACCATGGCGATGGTTTTGTATTGCCGTGCCAGATAAGCAGCTGCGCCGGTTTGAATGGCAGCAGCAATTTCTTGCATGCGGGCATTGCCTGCGTCTTGGGAAAGAATCCAGCTGCGGGCCCAGAACCCATAAATCACGGCGATGAGGCCGCACGCTAGCGCAAATAACAGCGCTGTAGAACCAGTCATAAGATCTCCTTGAGTTGTTTCGCGAAGAGGAGGGGCAACGTTCAAAGGTTTTTTGCCCCACCTTTGCGTTGCTTCCTCACGCACTCGACAGAGCGTGATTGGCCAACTCCGTGAATGTACGTCATTCGCTTTACCGTTCTTTGAAATTGCTGCGTCAGAACAAAGTAAACTCAGGGTAAGTACTGATATTTCAGTGTGATTTTTTTTTAATTATTTCTTTTTTCGAAAACATTGCCATGTCATTAGATAACGTCACCGCTGGAAACAAAACTCCCCATGAATTCAATGTCATCATTGAAATACCCATGAATGCGGACCCGATCAAATACGAAGTCGACAAGGAAACCGGCGCGATTTTTGTGGACCGCTTTATGAGCACTTCCATGCACTATCCGACCAACTATGGTTATGTGCCCAAAACCATCAGTGGCGATGGCGACCCTGTGGATGTGTTGGTGATCACACCGGTGCCACTGATTCCAGGTGTGGTCGTGACTTGCCGCCCGATTGGCATTTTGAAAATGGAAGACGAAGCAGGTATGGACGGCAAAGTGCTGGCTGTACCGACTGACAAAATTTTGTCCATTTACACCCAATGGCAAAAGCCTGAAGACATGAACCCCATGCGCTTGAAAACCATTGCCCATTTCTTTGAACATTACAAAGATTTAGAGCAAGGCAAATGGGTGAAGATTCTGGGTTGGGAAGGCCCAGAGTCAGCCATGCAGGAAATTGAAGAAGGCATTGCGAATTACCGCAAGCAGCACGCTTAATTCATGCGCTGCGTTTGAACGGATTGCGTTCGTCGAGGTGTTCGAGGTAGTTATCCATGCCTCGACCCTCGCGGTTTAAAAATTCTTCTACCGCTTTAGAAAAACGTTCGTCAGCCAACCAATGCGAACTGTGTGTGCTGACTGGCATCAAAGCGCGCGCCATTTTGTGTTCCCCTTGTGCACCGCCTTCAAATCGCTGCACGCCATTGGCAATACACCATTGCAACGGCTGGTAATAGCAAGCCTCGAAATGCAAACAATCGACGCGTTCTAAAGCGCCCCAATAGCGACCGTAAGCGACTGCATGCGCGCTGCCTAGTCCGTGTATGCCAATCAAACTGCTGGCTATCGGTTCACCGTTGCGTTCAGCGATAAACAGCAACCAGTTTTGCGACATGTCTGTGCGCATGCGATGGAAAAAATCCGGCGTGAGGTATGGCGCATTTCCATGTTCGAGGTAAGTGCGTTCGTAACACTCGTAGAAAAAACGCCAGTCTGCTTCGTTGATGGCCGCACCGTGTGAGTGTCTGAAGACGACACCGGCCTCGCTCACTTTGCGTCTTTCCTGACGGATTTTTTTACGTTTCTCTTGGTTCAGGCTGCCAAGAAATCCATCAAAGTCTGACCAACCTAGGTTCTGCCAATGGAATTGCACGGTTTGTCGTTGCAACAAACCTGCTCTTTCGCAAGCTGCCATGTCCTTGCTGCTGCCAAAAAGCAAATGCAGTGACGACAGTTCTTCTTCTGCACACCAAGACAGGACAGCTTGCAACAACATATCGCGATGCTCATCACTGTCAGCTAACAAACGCGAGCCTGGCACTGGTGTGAATGGCACTGCAATCAAGGCCTTGGGGTAATAGTTCAAACCGTGTTGGTTGTAAGCATTGGCCCAAGCCCAGTCAAACACATATTCGCCGTAAGAGTGTTTTTTCAAGTAAAGAGGACAAGCAGCCACCAATTGATCATGGTGCCAAAGCGAAAAAAACCGTGCGGTCCATCCTGTTGAGGTGATGGCGCTCCCGCTATCGTGCATGGCGCTCAAATAAGCGTGCTGCATGAAAGGGCTAGGGCAGTCTTGCACTGACAGCAACGCATCCCATGCGGCGGCAGGTATATCGGCAGGGTGATGATTCACCCTGATGCCATAATCGTTCAGCTTTTTTTGCATTTCATCCATGACGCTTCAACTCAGTGTAGCCCAGCTTAATTTCACCGTCGGTGACATGACGGGCAATGCACGCAAAATCATTGACGCCGCCCGCACGGCTTACCAGCAAGGTGTCAGGCTCTTAGTTACGCCAGAGTTATCGATTTGCGGCTACGCGGCAGAAGACTTGTTTTTGCGGCCTTCATTCATCAAAGCATGTCAGGATGCAGTCTCACTTGTGCAACAGGAACTTGCTGATTTAAAAGATATGTTTGTGGTGGTCGGGCATCCCAGCGGCGACGACAAACGCACGCGCTCTGTCGCGGTGCAACAGCGTTTCAATATGGCCTCTGTTTTCAGCGAAGGCAAGCTGGTAGCCAGTTACGCCAAACGTGAACTGCCCAATTACCAAGTGTTCGATGAGCGCCGCTATTTCATACCTGGTCATGAAGCTTGCGTGTTTCACGCCCATGGCATCGCAATTGGTTTGTTGATATGCGAAGACGCGTGGTTTGATCAGCCCGCTTTAGATGCTCGCGAGTCTGGTGCTCAAATGCTGGTGGTGATGAACGCTTCACCGTTTCACCGAGGTAAAAGCAGCGAACGCGAGCAAGCCATGCAAGCACGTTCAAAGGCGACCGGATTGCCTTTGGTGTATGCCCACTTGGTAGGTGGTCAAGATGAAGTGGTGTTTGAAGGTCGGTCATTCGCCTTGCAAGCAAGTGGCGAACTGGCCGGACGTGCACCTTCATTTGCTGAAGATTTATTCACTGTGACTTGCAGTGCTGAAACCGGGCATTTGCATCTGCGGGCCACGGTTCACGACATCGAAGATGCTTTTTCAGAAGTCTGGCACGCCTTGGTGTTGGGTGTGCGTGACTACATTGGTAAAAACAGATTTCCTTCTGTGTTGCTGGGTCTGTCGGGCGGCATTGATTCAGCTTTGGTGATGGCGATTGCGGTCGATGCATTAGGCGCAGACAGGGTGCGTGCTGTGATGATGCCTTCACCCTATACCGCCGGTATCAGCTTGACTGATGCCAGAGACATGGCTCAGCGTATGCAGGTGCGCTATGACGAGTTGTCTATCGTGCCTATGTTCAATGAATTTTTAAAAACGCTGGCGCCTGACTTTCAAGGAAAGCCCATAGACACCACAGAAGAAAATATCCAAGCGCGTATTCGCGGCACTTTGCTCATGGCCATGTCAAACAAACATGGTTCTATCGTGCTGACCACAGGAAACAAAAGCGAAATGGCGACAGGCTATTGCACTTTGTATGGCGACATGGCTGGTGGTTTTGCCGTGATCAAAGATGTTTCTAAGACATTGGTTTATCAATTGGCGCAATGGCGTAATAAGCACGATCCCTACAACACCTGCATATCGCCTATTCCAGAGCGCATCATTACCCGCGCACCCAGCGCTGAACTGCGCGAAGACCAGACCGACCAAGACAGTTTGCCGCCCTATGACGTACTTGACGCTATCGTCGAGCGCTACATGGAACAAGACCAAAGCCAGCAAGAAATAGAAGACGCTGGTTTCGCCCGTTCAGCTGTGGATCAAGTCATCCGATTGATTCGCATCAATGAATACAAACGTCGTCAATCTCCCATCGGGGTACGTATAACCCATCGTGGCTTTGGGAAAGATTGGCGTTATCCTATAACCAGTCTTTTTCGTGCCTGATCAGGCCATTTCAGTCATAGAAGGAAATTGTCATGAAACAAATCACCGCCATCATCAAACCGTTCAAGCTCGAAGAAGTTCGGGAAGCTTTGGCTGAATGTGGAGTCACTGGTTTGACTGTCACCGAAGTCAAAGGATTCGGTCGTCAAAAAGGGCACACAGAACTCTACCGCGGTGCGGAATATGTAGTGGATTTTTTGCCTAAAGTCAAAGTTGAAGTGGTTGTCAACTCTGCCGATGTTGACCGCTGTGTGGATGCCATAGTGCTTGCTGCCCGCACCGGAAAAATCGGTGACGGAAAAATATTTGTCACCGCTGTAGAGCGCGTTATCCGTATCCGTACTGGTGAGACTGACGAATCTGCCGTCTGAGATAGCTATAGGTTTTGTCAGTTCGTCAACCGGACGTTGATTGATTGCAAAGCTGTGCGCTTAGATGGCTTTCATGCCCTCAGCCTTTGCCAAGCCTGCGGATTCCACCAGTTTGGGTAGCAATGTCTCAACGCTGTTGGATTGATACACAAAATCCATTTGCCAGTCTGAGACAAATCCTTTGTCAACGGTGTTTTGCATAAAGGCCAGCAAGCCATCGTAATAACCATCGACATTGAGCAAGCCGATAGGCTTATTGTGAAAGCCTAACTGCCGCCAGGTCCATACTTCAAAAAGCTCTTCGAATGTGCCGATGCCGCCGGGCAAAGCCAGAAATGCGTCTGCCCGCTCTGCCATCATGAACTTGCGTTGGTGCATGTTGTCGACCATGTGCAGTTCATCGCAACCGTCGTCATTGACGGATTCTTTTTCAGCCAGTGCATGGGGTATCACGCCTATGACTCTGCCGCCTGAAGATTTAGTGGCTTTTGCCACAGTACCCATCAAACCGCCGCCGCCGCCGCCATAAACAAGTTGTCCATGACGAGAACCGATCCAATGACCGACAACGGTTGCGGCTTGAACGAATGAGGGCTCAGTGCCTGGGCGAGATCCGCAATAAACGCAAATTGAAAAAGCAGGTGTCATGATGGAAAGCACACAAAATAGATGGCTAAGTTTACGCAGCTTCAATTTTGAGGGGGCGTACATCCATCAATCTTGTGCCAGCCCAATGGTCATGCCAAAACTGACGGTCTTTGTGCAAAAAACTTGAACCAGCCCACAAAAAAATCCACACAGGGCATGCGAGCAATGTCACTGTCAGGGGAACATTCATGAATTGAAAAAGCACCAGCGGAGGTATAAACCAAACCCAACTAAATACATATCTCAGCAAAGCTCTGTGATGTTGAAGAGGTTGCCCAGCCAAATCCACCACACGTATGTGCCAAGTTTTCATGGCCAAAGTCTGACCTTTGTGCCAGAACCAAGTGAAATACAACCCCAGAACAAGAAAAATAAACACCTGCTGCCCAAGTCTGTTTTGCAGCGCATGCCTAGTTTGCGTGAGCGTACTGAATAAATAACCGGCCATGAAAACGACTGCAAACAACAACAAGCCTTCGTATAGCCAGCAACTCATTCTTCTTAACAAGGAAGGTGTGGAAATCAAACCTGAAGCAGTGCTGGTTTGATCGGTAGATGGAGTCATTGCTTGTCTGATGAAACGCGTTTTCTAATGGGTAGCAATGTGAGAGGATCAACTTCAGCGGTTTCTATGCGAGGAGGTTTTTCTTGACCTTCTTTTTTAATCACAGGCGTTGTTGTGAGTTTTGCAGGAGATACAGGTCGAGGAACCATAGCCGCACCTTTGGGTAACACGGGTTTGGGTTGATTCAGCTTGTGTTTCTCTTCCTCATTCAGGGATTGATATTCTTCCCATTTAGCTAATTTCTCATCATTGCTGAGTTGTTGTGATTGGGTAAAGTGCAACCTCGCCTGATAACGCTGAGAAGGTGTGAGTGCCGCCCATTCGCGCATTCTCTCTTGTGCAGTAGCTTGTGCCTGCGGGTTAAGTGTGGGGAAGTTTTTTGCTATTGCCAGCCACTTGCGTTTGCGGTTTTCTTCCAGAGAGGGCCACAAATTTTGAAGCGGTTGAAGAATCTGTTGCTGGTTTGGGCTTAATTCAGCCCACTTAGGCTCAGCTTCATGGGAAACAACTGGTGGAGTTTTTTTTATTGAGGCAGCAGATCCGTGGCCAGAATTTTCAGATTGTGCATGAGCCATGCCTGCATGAGTAAGCCCAGCAAGCAGTGAAATGCAAATAATTTGAATCAAAAGGACGGGGACTTTAGATGGCATCAATCTTTTTGCTTGTTTTTGATTTTCAGGAAATCCATGAATGCTGGATCAGCATAGGCTTGAGGCGGTAAATCATCTATGAGCAGTGCTGAATCAATTTCGGCTAATTCCATGGCTGACTCGTCATTGTGAAAGTCGTACAGCAACATCAAACCTGCTGCAAGACAGACTAAGGGTATGAACGATACAAACATGTTGTAGATTTCTTTTGCCTTAGAGGGAAAAGGCATTCTGACAGAGCCATCAGCTTGTAAATATGGGTCGGTTGCTGCCACTAAGACAGGCTGAAGTACACGACGTGAGGCCAGTGCACGTATGCGGGCAGCACGCAAGCGTTCTGAAAATTCATACGGAATTTGTTGCTTGCCCAGTTCTAGGTGGGAAACGATAAATTGTCCGAAATGTTCTTCTGGACCTTGATGATGGATTGTCGTTTTCATGGTTTAAATCCTTTGGCGATCAGTGCTTTGTGTAAAGCCTGAATAGCTCTGGAACAATGGGTTTTAACACTTCCCTCAGAGCATCCCATAGCTGCGGCCGTTTCAGCTACATCCAACTCCTCCCAATAACGCAGAAGGAAGGCTTCGCGTTGACGACCGGGCAGTTTTTGTATCTCTGACTCGATTTCATGCACTGTTTCAGTGCGGGAAAACAGGTCTTGGGCGCTTTCACTGGCTTGCGAATCATTTTCAGAATGAGAGATTTCTAAAAAATCAAAACTTTCTGATTCACTGGAGTCTCCAAAATCGTTGTAATTGCTGAATAAGGCGTTTCGGGTTTTTTGCCGTCTGAACCAATCCAAAGTGGTGTTGGACAAAATTCGTTGGAACAACATCGGCAGCTCTTCAATCGGTTTGTCAGCATAATGTTCTACCAGTTTCATCATGCTGTCTTGGACAATATCTAGCGCCGCATCCTCATTGCGCACATGGTAGAGAGATCGCTTGAAAGCACGTTTTTCAACGTTCACAAGAAAATCTGATAGTTCTTTATCGGAGGCCAAAGGAATGGATCAAGAGTTTGCGCAAGTGAATCAAATAGGGCAGTGGAAGAGCGAGGTTGATTATGTCATTGACAAATGCATCTCTCGTCATTAGCAATAACCATTAGTAAATAATGTCATAATCCAAAGCTGTCCCAAGAAAAGGGTCCGAGCTTGGTGTTAAACGCTTATGGCTTGGTATCCAAAGTCTTGATGCGCTTTCAAAAGAAGTAGCAAAAAGGCACCCTGGGTTTTTCGTCTACGAAATTCACAAAGGTTTTACTCCATGGAAATTTCCAAAGCTGAACTGCAGTCGGCGGTGGTTGCCAGTCAACTTAATCAAGCTGCGATTGAAATCAACGGATCAGATATTCTGGTCAAAGCCCTGCAAGCCGAAAACGTCAAATATGTATGGGGTTACCCTGGCGGAGCGGTCCTGCATATTTATGATGCTCTGTACAAGCAAGAAACCATTCAACACGTATTAGTGCGCCATGAGCAAGCTGCCGTTCACGCGGCTGATGGTTACGCCCGTGCAACCGGTGATGTAGGCGTTGCACTTGTCACGTCCGGTCCCGGTGTAACCAATGCCATCACAGGTATCGCCACCGCCTACATGGACAGTATTCCCATGGTGATCATCACCGGACAAGTGCCCACGCACGCCATTGGTCTTGATGCTTTCCAAGAATGCGACACGGTAGGTATTACTCGGCCGATCGTCAAACACAATTTCTTGGTAAAAGATGTGCGCGACATGGTGGACATCCTTAAAAAGGCATTTCATATTGCTCGCAGCGGAAGACCTGGTCCCGTTGTAGTAGATATTCCCAAGGATGTGTCTTTCAAGAAAACCATGTATGCCGGTTATCCGGACACGGTGGAGATGCGTTCTTACAACCCAGTTCGCAAAGGCCATTCAGGTCAAATTCGCAAAGCTTTGCAATTGTTGCTGACTGCCAAACGACCTTTTATTTACACTGGCGGCGGTGTGTTGATGAGTGAAGCATCTGCTGAGCTGCGCAAGCTGGTAGATATGCTTGGTTTCCCTTGCACCAACACCTTGATGGGCTTGGGTGCTTATCCGGCCAGCGACCGCAAATTCCTGGGCATGTTGGGCATGCACGGCACGGTGGAAGCCAATAACGCCATGCAAAACTGCGATGTGCTGTTGGCCGTCGGCGCACGTTTCGATGACCGTGTCATTGGCAACCCCAAACACTTTGCTCAAAACGAACGCAAGATTATTCACATAGATATTGATCCTTCCAGCATTTCCAAGCGCGTCAAGGTGGATATTCCTATTGTTGGCGATGTCAAAGATGTGTTGACCGAGATGATCGGCATGTTGAATGAAACACCCACCAAACCTGACGCCAAATCATTGGCCGCTTGGTGGGAAACGATTGAAGCATGGCGCTCGCGTGATTGTCTGAAATACGACCGTCATAACACCGAAGTCATCAAGCCTCAGTATGTGATTGAAACATTGTGGAACATGACCAAAGATGCAGACGCGTACGTCACATCTGATGTGGGTCAGCACCAGATGTGGGCAGCGCAGTATTACCGTTTTGACCAACCTCGTCGTTGGATCAACTCCGGCGGTTTGGGCACCATGGGCGTGGGCATCCCCTACGCCATGGGCATCAAACTGGCTAAGCCCGAGAGCGAGGTGTATTGCGTCACCGGTGAAGGCTCTGTGCAAATGTGTATTCAAGAGTTATCTACTTGCCTTCAGTACAACACGCCCATCAAAATTCTCTCTTTGAACAACCGCTATCTCGGCATGGTGCGGCAGTGGCAGGAAGTCGAATACGAAGGCCGTTACAGCCACAGCTACATGGACGCTTTGCCTGACTTCGTCAAACTTGCAGAGGCCTATGGTCACGTTGGCATGCTGATTGAGCGTCCACAAGACGTCGAGCCTGCATTGCGTGAAGCCAGAAAGCTCAAGGACAGAACCGTATTCATGGATTTCCGTACAGATCAAACTGAAAACGTTTTCCCCATGGTGCAAGCTGGTAAGGGCATCACAGAAATGCTTCTCGGTAGCGAAGACCTTTAATCCAAACTTAACTTTTTGACGAATCTATTGTCCGTCGAGCCGCTAAGTTACCGCTTGGCGGGGAGGGCGGCGAAAAGAGGAATCCACACCCATGAAACACATCATTGCAGTATTGTTAGAAAACGAACCCGGCGCTTTATCTCGGGTCGTTGGTTTGTTCTCTGCACGCGGATACAACATCGAATCATTGACCGTAGCGCCGACTGAAGACCCTAGTTTGTCCCGCATGACTTTGCAGACTTCAGGCTCGGACGACGTGATCGAGCAAATCACTAAACACTTGAACCGATTGATCGAAGTGGTCAAAGTCGTAGACCTGACCGAAGGTGCCTACACCGAGCGCGAACTGATGATGGTCAAGGTTCGTGCGGTCGGCAAAGAGCGCGAAGAAATGAAACGCATGGCAGACATTTTCAGAGGCCGCATCATCGATGTGACCGATAAAAGTTACACCATTGAGTTGACTGGCGATGTGTCTAAGAACGACGCTTTTTTGGAAGCTATCGAGCGCAGCGCTATTTTGGAAACAGTGCGCACCGGCGCCAGCGGCATTGGCCGCGGTGAACGTGTGTTGCGGGTTTGAATTGAAACTACATTTAAGGAGAGAGCCATGAAAGTTTATTACGACAAAGATTGTGACTTGAGCCTGATCAAAGGCAAAACTGTGGCCATCATCGGCTACGGTTCACAAGGTCATGCGCACGCACAAAACTTGAACGACAGCGGCGTCAAAGTGGTGGTGGGTTTGCGCAAAGGTGGTGCTTCTTGGGACAAAGTCGGCAAAGCTGGTTTGAGTGTCATGGAAGTCAATGAAGCAGTCAAATTGGCTGATGTCGTCATGATTTTGTTGCCCGATGAACAAATCTCAGAGGTCTACAACAACAATGTCGCTCCAAATATGAAGCAAGGCGCATCACTGGCTTTTGCTCACGGCTTCAACGTCCATTACAACCAAGTGGTGCCCCGTGCAGACCTGGACGTTTGGATGGTTGCGCCTAAGGCTCCTGGCCACACCGTGCGATCCACTTACACCCAAGGCGGCGGAGTGCCCCACCTGGTGGCTATTCACCAAGACAAATCCGGCAAAGCCCGTGACCTGGCTCTGAGCTACGCCATGGCCAATGGCGGCGGCAAAGCCGGCATCATCGAAACCAATTTCCGCGAAGAAACCGAAACCGATTTATTCGGAGAACAAACCGTGTTGTGCGGTGGTGCAGTTGAACTCATCAAAATGGGTTACGAAACTTTGGTCGAAGCCGGGTATGCGCCTGAAATGGCGTATTTCGAATGCCTGCACGAATTGAAATTGATTGTTGACTTGATTTATGAAGGCGGCATCGCCAACATGAATTACTCCATCTCTAACAACGCTGAGTACGGTGAATACGTCACCGGCCCCGAAGTGATTAATGAAGAATCACGCGCTGCCATGCGCAATGCGTTAAAGCGTATTCAAACTGGAGAATACGCCAAGATGTTTATTTTGGAAGGTCGCACCGGCTATCCCAGCATGACAGCGCGCCGTCGTTTGACAGCCGATCACTCTATCGAGAAAGTCGGTTCACAACTGCGCGCCATGATGCCTTGGATTGCCAAGAACAAATTGGTTGACCAGAGCCGCAACTGATGAAATACCCGCACCCTTTATTGGCGCGAGAAGGCTGGCCCTTTATTGGGCTGGCCTTTGTACTGTCTCTGATTCTGACCCTGGTTTGGAGTTGGAAAGTTGCAATACCAGCGTATATCGTGCTGGTATTTGTCATTCAATTTTTCCGCGATCCACCTCGCGCCATACCTGACCTGGCGAATGCAGTGCTGTCACCTGCAGACGGACGCATTGTCAAAATTGAAAAAGTTCGAGATCCGTATGCCGATCGTGATGCCTTGCTGGTCAGCGTTTTCATGAACGTATTCAACGTCCACAGTAACCGCGCAAGCGTGAATGGCAGGGTTCGGGCAGTTCATTATTTCCCCGGCTTATTTGTCAACGCTGACCTAGACAAAGCATCCAATGAAAATGAACGCAATGCTGTCATCATTGACGCCGATGTCAATGGCGAGCATCATGTAGTGACGTTGGTTCAAGTGGCTGGCCTGATTGCTCGAAGAATTCTTTGCTATGTGCATCCCGGCGACGCATTGGAAAAAGGTCAACGCTATGGCTTCATTCGATTTGGTTCTCGTGTTGACGTTTACCTGCCATTGACTGCAGTTGTGCGCGTCGCCCCTGGCGATGTGGTTTCAGCTACCAGCACTGTGTTGGCTACACTGTGAACCCATGAACCAGCAAGAACCCAGCGAACTTAACGAAGAAACACCGAGCCGCCTGCGAAAAGGCATTTATGTGCTGCCGAATTTATTCACGCTGGCGGCATTGTTCGGCGGCTTTTATGCCATCGTGATGGCCATCAACAACCAGTTTGAAGCAGCTGCCATAGGCGTGTTCACTTCCATGGTTTTGGACAGTTTGGATGGTCGAGTCGCACGAATGACGAACACTCAGTCTGCATTTGGTGCTCAGATGGATTCACTTGCCGACATGGTGTCTTTCGGTGCAGCACCAGCATTGATCACTTACGTCTGGGTATTAAATGACCTAGGTCGATGGGGTTGGTTTGCTGCATTTGTTTACTGCGCATGTGCTGCATTGCGTTTGGCAAGATTCAATGTCAATACAACCGTAGTTGACAAGAGATTTTTTCAAGGCTTGCCTTCTCCAGCCGCAGCTGCTTTTGTCATGGGCTTTGTTTGGCTGGTAACCGTACTTGAAATTGTCAAATCAGATATGGCTTGGGTTTGTTTTGCATTTTGTTTGTATGCAGGTCTGACCATGGTGAGCAATGTTCCTTTCTACAGCTTCAAAGATTTTCAAATGCGAAAGAGTGTGCCTTTCGCTGTCATTGTTTCTATTGCACTTGTGATCGCGGTCATCAATATTCATCCACCCATCGTTTTATTCGCTTTGTTTTTTGCCTATGCGTTCAGTGGCTATGTGGTTTATGCATGGCGGCGAGCCAAAGGTTTACCTACCAGCGTCATCAGCACCTCGACGGATGAACCGGACGAGAAAGGGCTGCATTAAGAAATCCGGTAATCGCGGACTATTTTCTTTATGCTACAGTTCATTCATGACCAATCTGCAAAACCTGCTGCTACTAGGCTTCTTCGGGCCCAGACAGTAACGCTTGCGCGATTATTTTCAAGGCCCGTATGCTTTCGCATCGGGCCTTTTGTTTTGGTGGCTTGCGGGAGCGGCGGTTCTTTAATTCACAGGAGTTGATTCATGAACAACCATTTGATAATTTTTGACACCACTTTGCGCGATGGCGAGCAATCTCCAGGTGCGTCCATGACGCGGGACGAAAAATTACGTATCGCCAGACAGTTGGAAAGATTGCGAGTGGACGTGATTGAGGCTGGTTTTGCTGCCAGTTCAGAAGGTGATTTTCAGGCCGTTAAAGCTATTGCCAATGCCATCACCGAGTCCATAGTTTGTTCCTTGTCACGCGCCAATGACCGGGATATTTCCCGTGCCGCTGAAGCGCTCAAAGGTGCTAAGCGTTCCCGCATACACACCTTCATTGCGACTTCTGCTTTGCACATGGAGAAAAAACTGCGAATGACGCCGGATCAGGTGTTTGAGCAAGCCAAACAATCTGTGCGTTTTGCGCGTAACTTGGTGGCTGATGTTGAATTCAGCCCTGAAGATGGTTATCGCAGCGATGTGGACTTTTTATGTCGCGTGCTTGAAGCTGTGATTGCCGAAGGCGCAACCACCATTAACGTGCCGGACACAGTGGGTTATGCCGTACCAGAGTTGTACGGTAACTTCATCAAAACATTGCGGGAACGTATTCCCAATTCAGACAAAGCCATTTGGTCTGTGCATTGCCACAACGATCTCGGCATGGCCGTTGCCAATTCTCTGGCCGGCGTGCAAATTGGCGGCGCAAGGCAGGTTGAATGCACCATCAACGGTTTGGGGGAGCGCGCTGGCAACTGCTCTTTAGAAGAAATTGTGATGGCCGTGAAAACGCGCAAAGATTATTTCGGTCTGACTTTGGGCATCGAGACTCAACATATTTTGGCGGCCAGTCGCATGGTCAGTCAGACCACAGGCTTTGTGGTGCAACCCAACAAGGCCGTGGTTGGAGCCAATGCATTTGCTCATGCTTCTGGCATTCACCAAGATGGTGTGTTGAAGGCGCGCGACACCTATGAAATCATGCGTGCTGAGGATGTAGGTTGGAGCGCAAACAAAATTGTGCTTGGTAAATTGAGTGGTCGCAATGCGTTCAAACAACGCTTGCAAGATTTGGGTGTTGAACTCGAAAGCGAAGCCGAAACGAATGCTGCATTTGCTCGCTTCAAGGAATTGGCTGACCGAAAAAGTGAAATTTTCGATGAAGACATACTTGCCCTCGTCAGCGAAGAAAGCGTGTCACATGAGAGTGACGTATTTACTTTTGTGAAACTGTCTCAACGCAGCGAAACAGGTGAGCAACCCTTTGCTTCCATTGTTTTTACAGATTCAGGCAAAGAAGTCTCATGTGAATCAGTTGGGAACGGCCCCGTCGATGCTTCGCTCAAAGCAATTGAAAAGCATGTGCAAAGCGGCGCGGAAATGGTCTTGTATTCGGTCAATGCCATCAGTGGTTCGACAGAAAGCCAAGGCGAGGTCACGGTTCGACTGCAAAACAACGGACGTATCGTCAACGGGGTAGGTTCAGATCCAGATATTGTGGTTGCATCCGCTAAAGCCTATCTCAGCGCATTAAACAAACTTCAAAGTAAAGCCGAGAGGGTGGCGGCCCAAGGATAACCGGAATTTAATTATTTAGGGTTAATTTAAATAAATATGTGCTTTAGAAATGACATGCAAGTCTTTGATATTGCCAGATTTTTCAATTAGCCTTAAACTGTTGTACATATTGTCAAAAATAGACAAGGACAAACTTTTGAAAAATATACGTACTGCGCTGATCTCATTAACGATTGCTTTTTGTATGGCAAGTTTTTCAACTGTAACTTTTGCACGTGTTCAAACCGCTGCATCCAAAAAAACGGTGACGAAAATTGCAAGTGCCAGAAAAAAATCTAGCTCAGTACGGTCACGTTATGTGGCGCCCAAAAGACCATCGTTTGGGCAGATTGCGGGTCTTCATGCTTTGGATGATGAGTTGTCCTTGAAGTCCAGCGTGGCTTATGTGATTGATCAAGATACACAAGAAGTATTGCTCAGCAAAAACGACAATGCTGTGTTACCTATCGCCTCTATTACCAAATTGATGACAGGACTGATCATTCGTGAATCCAATCTCATGATGGATGAGCCCATCACCATCTCGCATGAAGATGTTGACACAGAGAAAGGCAGCAGTTCACGTTTGCGCCCTGGTACAACCTTGACACGTGGTGAGTTGCTTCATCTGGCTCTCATGGCCAGCGAAAACCGTGCTGCCCATGCATTGGGACGCACATACCCGCAAGGGTTGAACGCCTTTGTTCAGCAGATGAATTCAAAAGCTCGTCAATTGGGTATGACTGACACCAATTATGCAGAACCCACTGGCCTGTCCAGTAAAAATCAATCCAGCGCCAAAGATTTAGCCACGCTGGTGGCCTATGCCGCCAACGACTCAACCATGCGCGAGCTCACTACATCCGTAAGTACTGCGGTGGAAGTCGGACGAAAAACCTTAAATTACAAATCAACCAACCGATTGGTCAGTAATCCCCAATGGGATATCGATTTACAAAAAACCGGATACATCTCTGAAGCTGGACAGTGTCTGGTCATGCAAGCCAAAGTTGCGGGACGAAAACTGGTGATGGTATTTTTAGATTCAGCGGGTAAATTCAGTCGAATTGCAGATGCTGAACGGGTTCGTCGATGGGTTGAAATGCGCCATCCTGCCGTTCCGCAAACTTAAGGTTCGTTCATTCTTAACGAATGAACAAACCACGATTAAATTCATTCAGTAACTGACAAATCCCAGCGATGTAGAAATGAGTTTGGCCGTGTCTTGAAGTTTGGGTAACCAGGCATCATCCAGACGATCAGCAGGTGCTGAAATAGATAAACCGGCAATCAATTTGGCTTGGTCATCGTAAATACCAGCAGCCATACAACGAACACCTAATTCCAACTCCTCATTGTCACGGGCAAAGCCATGCTGCCTGACTCTGGCCAACTCTTTTTCTAATACTTGTAATTGTGTGATGCTGTTTTTAGTATGACCAGACAAGCCAGTCTTGGTGGCATAGGCGCGCACTTTGACGGGTTCATCCGCAGCAAGAAAGAGCTTTCCAACAGAAGTCAAATGCAACGGGGCTCTTCCACCAATAGCGCGAACCACTTGCATTCCAGAGCGCTCGCTGTAGGCGCGTTCTACATAAACAATTTCATCTGCTTGCCGGACGCTTAAATTGACTGGTTGATGAATCAGTTGGTGAAGTTCGCGCATGGGTGCCAAAGCCGCGTCACGCACATTCAATCTTGCTTTTACAAAATTTCCTAATTCCAGCAGACGCATTCCGAGGCGGTAATGGCCAGGATCAGGTCTATCAACATACCTGCCTGCAACCAAGTCATTCAGTATTCTGTGTGTGGTGGACGGGTGGAGTTTAGTTTTCTCACTGATCTCTTTGAGCGTGGCAATACCTTCTTTGGCGGCCAAGACATCCATGAGTGAGAACATTCTCTCTAGGACCTGGATTGAAGGCGTTTGAACAGCATCTGAATTATTTTTTCGCATGGCGAGATTTTAAGTCTTGGTGGCCAGGCTTATTGCCAAACGCCATCTATCAGGAGTTGGTGCGGTTTGAACAAAGATTTGTAATCCATTTTGGGACTCTCTTTGATCCAATATCCCATGTATAAATAATCAAGTCCAAGTAAACGCGCTTGTTCTATTTGCCACAAGATACAAAAAGTACCAAGCCCCATTTTGAAGTCAGGTTCATAAAAAGTATAAACAGCTGAGATGCCATCGTTAAGTACATCCAAAATACTGACCATCAGTAATTTACCCGGCACACCGATCTGTGAGGCTGGAAGTCGAAATTCAACCAATCTGGAATTTACTCGGGTCTGCAGCAAAAATTGGGTGTATTGGTCAACGCTGTCTTGATCCATCCCGCCGCCGGAATGCCTGCCATTTTGGTACTTGAGATATAAATCGTAATGTTCAGGAATGTATGCCAGATCAGAAATATGTATTTCAAGTTGACAATGGTTTTTATGAGTCCTTTTTTGACTTCGATTTGGTTGGAATGTGTTGACATTGATTCGAAGCGGGACACAAGCTTTGCAGCCATCGCAATAGGGGCGGTAAGTAAACATGCCGCTACGCCTAAACCCCTTTGCAACCAATTCAGAATAGGTGTCATTGTGAATGAGGTGACTGGGTGTTGCGACTTGTGATCTGGCTTCCCGATGGTCTAAATAACTGCAAGGGTAGGGCGCAGTCGCATAAAACTGTAAAGATTGAAGTGGTAAATCTTTTAAATGCGTCACGTTCAGATCTATCTCTGCAAAATGTGGTTCCAGTATATAGGTTCAAATTCCCACACCATTGAACCCATTCGGCTTGCATGGGATATATCTGCTAAAAATTGTTGTTTAGGAATTTCAGTTGCACCCAAGCTAGATAGGTGCTGTGTATTTTGCTGGCAATCAATCCAATCTGCCTGCTGAGCGCGGCACAAAGCAACCAAACCAGCCAGCGCCAATTTGGAAGCATTTGTTTGATGAGTGAACATAGACTCACCAAAAACAGCACGTCCGATGGACACGCAATACAAACCGCCTGCAAGTTGTCCATCAATCCATGCCTCAACGCTATGGGCATAGCCTTGTTGGTGCAGTTTTATATAGGCCTCGATCATCTCCTTGACTATCCAAGTACCTGATTGCCCTTGCCGGTTTGATTGTGCGCATTCTTGGATCACGCGAGCAAAACTTTGATCAATCCTGATCTCTAGTCTTTGAAGCTTTAAAAGATTTGTCAATATCTTGCGCAAAGAATGATGTAGACGGAAATGGTTGACCTGAAGCACCATGCGCGGATCTGTAAACCACCACATGATGGGCTGACCCTCGCTGTACCAAGGGAAACAGCCTTGACCATAGGCCTGCAGTAATCTGTCAACAGACAAGCCACCGCCAATGGCTAACAACCCAGGTGCTACAGTGTCACTGCCCCAGGCTGAATGGGGATCCGGCAGAGGATCATCCGCAGATAACTGAATGAGATGGGGCGTATGTTTCACAATACACACAGTCTAGCTAAAGATTGAAGAGGAGAGGATATGGACTCAGAAAACCAACGGTTGGTGATAGAGGAGACTCCTGCCACAGGTATTGTGAGACTTGTTCTGAATAATCCTGCAAGTTTCAATGCCTTATCCCAAAATATGCTGAATGAGTTAACGCATGCGTTCAATAATATTTCAAAGAATACCGACTGCCGGGTAGTTATATTGGCGGCACAGGGGAAAGCCTTTTCCGCTGGCCATGATTTGAAAGAAATGCGGCTTCATCCGGATCATGGTTTTTATACTGAGTTATTCCGGCAATGCTCACAAATGATGCTGCAGATTCAAAGCTTAGCCCAACCAGTCATCGCCCAAGTACAGGGCATTGCTACTGCGGCGGGATGTCAATTGGTTAGCATGTGCGACTTAGCCGTAGCTTCTCATTCTTCAAAATTTGCGGTCTCAGGCATCAATTACGGATTATTTTGTTCAACTCCAAGTGTTGGTTTGAGTAGAAACATGCATCGCAAACAAGCCATGGAAATGCTGTTGACCGGCGACTTTATTGACGCGCCAACTGCCGTGCAAAGAGGACTGATTAATCAGTGCGTTGAAGATGACAAACTAGAAGAAACAGTATTGAATTTATGTCAGAAGATCCTGGCTAAACCGGAGCCGGCGGTTCGCATGGGAAAACAACTTTTTTACAAGCAGCTTGAAATGGGTATTTCTGCGGCTTACCAATTAGCAGAACAAACCATGGCTTGCAACATGATGGATGAAACTGCTCAAGAAGGGTTTCAAGCCTTTTTGGATAAGCGCAAGCCTCACTGGAATAAGTGAACTTTCAGTTCATTGAGGATTTTCAAAAAACACGATGGTCGAGTAATTACTGAATTCAAAATAGACTTTCTTTTCATTTGGGTCTACTTGCATATTCAGGTTTTCGTCAAGGTGGCCGTAGCCAAAGCGATATTCCCTTGGTTTGCCGTCATCCGTACCCAGAGCCGTACTGAGTTTGTCGACTTTCAAAAAACGTCGAACCAATTTATCACCTGCATAGACTTCCAAAACCCCATCAGTGCCGGTCCAATTTTGAATTCCACGCCCAATTTTGTTTTGTTGTTCCTGCGTACACGCGCTGAGAAACAAAAAGCAGATAAGCGCTAATGTCAGGTGAGTCTTCGCCAAAGCAGTGGTTTTCATATATGTACCGTTCTTATTGTGCGGGTTTGGTGTTTCCAATATCGGGCGCTGCTTCTTCTGGTTTTTTATCCCAAAAAACGGCTTTTTCCGGAAATAGCCAACGAATCCCGCCTCTGGGCTCGGCCACGTCACCTTTGAACCTGGGAATCAACTGTATGTTGGTATGCATGACAGTTTGCCCGGCTGCAAATCCCTCATTGAATCCAACATTGAATCCTTGCGGGTTTAATTCATCCTGAAGGTGGTTCTTGACACGGGTTAACAAGTCAAGCATGTCTTCTCGCTCTTGCTGGGTCAGGTCAAAAAATGAGTCTGTATGCCGCCTTGGAATAATCAGCGTGTGTCCCGGTGAAATAGGAAAGGCATCTTTGAAGGCAATAGAAAGTGCGCTTTCATCAACGATCCTGGCTGCAGCAAGCGTGCAGTAATGACATGTGGTTGGTTTGTCCATGAGAAATTATGCGCTAAGTTATTGAATCTTTGCATGCTGATATGCTTGATAAAAAGTATCGGTTGATTTTTTTTCTTGATCGATTACTCGGAGTCTGTACTCAATTCGAGGAAAAAAATGGGCGATTACACAAACATGTCTAATTATTACGATTTAATTATGACATCGGGCTATTATGATTATAAAAAAATAGTTAATGAACTGATTGCATGCGCTGACTTTAAAAACGTGCTGGAAATAGGATGCGGAACTGGCTTGATCATTGAAGAATTGGCCAGCAGAAAAAATGACATCCAAATTACGGGATTTGACCTGACACAAGCTATGTTGGCTATCGCTAAACAGCGGTTAAATAAATTCGATCATGTGACGCTGGAGCACCAAAATGTTACTGGACTGAAGTTGAACAAAGAATTTGATTTGGCTTTTTCCTATGGCGGTGTCTGGTACTTTGTCATGGATGGCGTCAACGAACCATTTCTTGTCAGCCATATTTACGATGAACAAGACAATGTCAATGGATTGAAACGAGTGGCTGATCATGTGCAAAAAAATGGTCATTTGCTGCTCGGGGTACAGGGTCCTCACCGCGATTACCAAAGCCCAATCACCAACGGCTATATGTACTCGCAAACCATACAGCCTATAGAGCACGGTTTTACCAAGCATTATTTTTTGCATGACCACGACAAAAAATTGATGGAACAACGCATTGATTACAGAACCTATTCAATGGCCGAGGCTTTGGATTTGCTGGGCTTATTTGGCTTTAGGCACCAAGCGACAACGCAGGCCTTGCCGCAATTCCAGAGCTTTGTCAAAGTATGAGTCGCAAACCTTTATTGGCTTTTATCGGTGTCGGCAACATGGGCAATCCCATGGCGCTGAACCTGATCAGGGCAGGTTATGACGTGACCGTGTTTGACATTGACCCGGGCAAAACCCATAACTTGCAAGTCGCCGGAGCAAAAGTGGCGCAGAGCTTACATGCAGCGGTAAAAAGCGCAGAGGTGGTGATGGTGTCTTTGCCCGGACCGCCGCAAGTCGCACAGGTCATGCTGGGTAGCGACGGCGTGTTGGCGCATTTAAAGCCCGGCGTCACCGTGATAGACACAACCACCAGTTCCGTTGAATTGATACAGCAATTGGTTAATGAGTCAACGAAAAAACTGATTGACTATCTGGAGGCGCCGGTGACCAATGCGGTGGATTTTGCGGCACTTGGAAAGTTGTCTATTTTTGTCGGTGGATCTTCAACTGCATTTGAAAAGCACAAACCGATATTTGAAGTTATTGGAGAAAAAATATTTCATGTTGGCAAAGCGGGCAATGGCGCTACCGTGAAACTATTGACCAACTTGTTGTGGTTTGTCAGTGCTGCCACTATAGGAGAGGCACTGATGCTGGGTGCCAAGGCAGATATTCCTTTGAATACCGTCTGGGAAGCCATCAAGTCCAGCGCCGGTAACAGTTGGGTGGCGGAACACGACGTGCCTTCCATCTTCGCTGGACATTACGACCCGAGTTTTTCACTGGCCTTGTGTTGCAAAGACTTAGGGCTGATCAATGACATCGCGCATTCGCAGGGCTATACCCTGCCCATGGGCGCGCACGCTTTGGCCTTGTTTGAAAAAGCCAAAGCACAGTATGGGCCGGATGCAGCTGAACTTCACGTGGTCAAGTTGCTTGAGGACCGTGTAGGGCACTATCTCAGACCATCGGACAACGCCAAGAGTTAGTTATGAAGCAACAGCAACTGATGCAGGAAGCGTATTTGCACATGCCGCAAGGCGTGGCAGAGAACTACCGTTATTGGGGCGAAGACCGTACGGTATTTATTCAAAACGCCAGCGGTTGTCGGTTGACTGACAGCGATGGAAAATCATATGTTGACTTCAGGCTGGGCTACGGCCCGATCATTTTGGGATACCAAGATGCGCGTGTGGATGACGCTGTTATTCGACAAATCAAGCAGTCCGGCACATTGACTGGTTTCGCCACAGAGCTGGACTCCGAAGTGGTCAAGCAGATCAAAGCCATGTGCCCGCAGATAGACAAAATGCGTTTTGCCAATTCAGGTACCGAGGCGGTGATGGGCGCAGTTCGCACCGCCAGAGGCTTCACCGGACGCGAGCGTATTGCGTTGGTCGAGGGCAGTTTTCACGGCTTGTATGACGAATTGATGTGGAAATCGGATATTGAAAACTGGCAGGCGTCTGACACTCACGCGCCTGCAGTGATTCCGTTTGGAGCTGGTATTCCTGCCAAAACCAGGGACTTGGTAGACATCATCGGCTTGAATGATTTTGAGGCGCTTGAAAATTTATTCAAGCAGCGTTCAGATCAACTGGCGTGTGTGCTGCTCGAGCCCATCATCGGTAATGCAGGCAGTATTGCTGCAACGCCAGCATGGCTTATGCGGTTGCGTGAATTGTGTGATCAGAACGGCACTCTGTTGTTGATTGACGAGGTTAAATCTGGGTTTCGCGTAGCCAAGGGCGGCGCTCAGTCTTTGTACGGCATTTACGCTGATCTCACTACTTATGCTAAAGCCATGGGCAATGGTTATCCGGTAGCCGCCTTCGGCGGACGAGCCGCGGTGATGGACGTCATAGGATCGAACAAGGGTGCTGTGGTGCACGGGGGCACCTACACCGCCAACCTGGTTGGCTTGAGCGCTGCACAAGCCACGCTGGATATTTTGGCGAAGACGGATGCACTGAAAACCGTGGATGCGGTCGGTACGCAAATTAAAAATGTGTTGTCAAAGGTGTTCACTCGCGCGGGGGTCGCGCATGCCTTTGCCGGACCACCCGCCATGCTGGGCATACATTTCACGCCGGATGTGCCGCAGACTTACCGCGATTGGCGCAAGACAGACAGCCGTTTGTACAACCTGTTCGCATGGGAATTGATAAACCGAGGTGTGATGTTGGAGCCGGACTCACGCGAGCCATGGTTTTTTTGTGAGGCACACAGCCAAGTCGATTTAGGATGGTTGGAGAATGTGGCAACCCAATCTATCAAAGCTGCACAAGATCAAAGTATTCTTTGATTTCGTTTTTTTGATTTGCAAAGCACTTGCTATTTGGTGGTTTCCCCCAGTCGGAAGATCTGCTGCAATCGAATAGGTTAAAGTTTCACCAACTTTGTGAATGGTTTTTTTATGCGCTATCTACACACCATGGTGAGGGTTACTGACCTCGAAGCCTCTTTGAAGTTTTACCGTGACGCCCTTGGGTTGGAAGTTTTACGTTCCAAAGAAGTGCCCGCCGGCAGATTCACGCTGGTATTTCTGGCCGCGCCCGGCGACAGCACTGCGCAAGTGGAATTGACTTACAACTGGGATCCAGAAGAACTGCGAGGCGGACGCAATTTCGGTCACTTGGCCTACGCGGTTAACAATATTTACGCTACTTGCGAGCGCTTACAACAGCACGGTGTGACCATACTCAGACCGCCGCGCGACGGCTATATGGCATTTGTCAGATCACCCGACAACATCTCAGTAGAACTGTTACAGGCCGGTCAACCTCTGCCGCCTTTAGAGCCCTGGGCCAGCATGCCTAACACCGGGCAATGGTGATGTCATTGTGAGTGCAGGTCAAACCGACTCTTCGGACGACAGTAAACCGCGTTTTTCTCAGGAATTATTGTCGCAAGTCGCGGCATTGCCCTCGTTACCCGGCGTATACAGATACTATGACATTGAGGGTCAAGTTCTTTACGTTGGCAAAGCCAACCATTTGAAAAAACGCGTCAGCAGTTATTTTCAAAAAAACCATGATGGCACACGGATAGGTCACATGGTGTCCAAAATCGTCTGCATGGAAACCACAGTGGTCAGGTCCGAGGCCGAGGCCTTGCTGCTGGAAAATAATTTAATCAAAAGTCTCAAGCCGCGTTACAACATTTTGTTTCGCGACGATAAAAGCTACCCGTATTTAAAAATCACCCAGGCCAAGTCCGCAGAACCTGATGCTTTAGGGCATCCTTCTCCTAAAGCCATTTCACGTGTGGTGTATTACCGCGGTGCTGTCGACAAACAACACGATTACTTTGGCCCGTATCCCAGCGTATGGGCGGTGCGCGAAGCCATACAGCTTTTGCAAAAAGTCTTCCGCTTGCGCACTTGCGAAGACACGGTGTTCAGAAACCGTACCCGTCCTTGTTTGTTGCACCAGATCAAACGGTGTTCTGCACCTTGTGTCGGTCTGGTCAGTGAGCAAGCCTACCAACAGGATGTGCAAAGCGCGCGCGAGTTGCTAGACGGTCGTACCCGCGAAGTGATGAAGTCGCTGGAAACTCGCATGATGGCGCACGCTGATGTGTTGGAGTTTGAGGCTGCTGCCGATGTGCGAAACCAAATCAATGCTTTGTCTAAAGTGTTGCACCAGCAATCGGTAGATTCAGTTGATGATCGCGACGTAGACATTCTGGCTGTGCTGGTGCAAGGCGGCAAAGCCTGTGTGAATCTGGCCATGGTCAGAGGCGGCAGGCATCTGGGCGACAGCCCTTATTTTCCGACACACGTGGATAACGCAGAACCCGTTGAGGTGCTTGAGGCATTCATCAGTCAACATTATCTGGATATTGCTGCGCCGCCCACTTTGATCACCAGCCATGCGGTGGATAAAAGTTTGGTGCGAGCACTTAGCGAGCAAATCGGTATCAAATTGCATGTCATTCACCAACCCCGCGAACAACGCAAAGCTTGGTTGGAGATGGCGCAGCAAAACGCAGCCATCAAACTCACTCGCTTGCTGGCCGAAGAGGGTTCACAACAATCACGCACTCGCGCTTTGGTGGATGCGCTGGATCTAGCGCCTGAAGATTTAGATGGTTTCTTGATCGAGTGCTTTGATATCTCGCACACTTCAGGTGAGGCTACGCAGGCGTCTTGCGTGGTGTTTCACCACCATCAAATGCAAGCGGCGCAATACCGCCGTTACAACATCGAAGACATCACCGCAGGTGATGACTATGCCGCCATGCGACAGGTGTTGACACGTCGTTACAGCAAACTCGCTGAAGCTGTTCGAGCCGGTGAGGCCAAGTTTCCCGATTTGGTGTTGATAGACGGCGGTAAAGGCCAGATCAGCATGGCCAAGTCAGTCTTTGAGTCTTTGGATTTGGACATTGCCAGATTGGTCGGTGTGGAAAAAGGCGAGGGACGCAAAGTCGGTCTGGAAGAACTGGTGTTTGCCGATGGACGACCCAAACTCACTCTCAATCAAGACTCAGCCGCGTTAATGTTGGTTGCACAAATCAGAGACGAAGCGCACCGCTTTGCCATCACGGGCATGCGTGCGAAACGCGCCAAGGTCAGAACCGGTTCCAGCAGCCTAGAAGAAATTCCCGGTGTAGGTCCTCGCAAGCGTGCCAAATTACTTCAACGTTTTGGCGGTGTGCGCGGCGTTGGTGATGCCAGCGTACAAGATTTGTGCACGGTGGAAGGTATTTCGCTGGAGTTGGCGCAAGCAATTTATGCAGCGCTGCATTGATTCAAGCCCGGATGATTTCCAGCATTCTGTCGAGACCACCCTGGTCAATCGCTATCTGAGCCTGTTGCCTGACCTTAGGCTTGGACTGGTACGCGACTGATAATCCGCACCATTGCATCATCGGTAAATCGTTAGAGCCATCGCCCACCGCAATGCACTGGCTGGCGTTGATACCCAGTTTGGCACTGGTAGATTGAAGCATGCGTTTTTTTTCTTCACCGTCGCAAATATCGCCCCAGCACTGGTCTAGCAAACGACCAGTCAATACACCGTCAACGATTTCCAACTTATTGCTGCGCGTGTCATCTATGCCCAGCATGGTTTGCAGCTTGTCAGTGAAATAGTCAAACCCGCCGCTGACAATCAAAGTGTGTAGCCCTGTTTGTTGACACGCCGCAATCAGTGGTTTGACGCCCGGATTGAGTTGCAGTTTTTGCTCAAACACTTGTTGCATCACAATAGCCGGTGCTCCTTGGAGTAATGCCACACGGCGGCGCAAACTGTCTTTGTAATCGGTGATTTCACCGCGCATGGCTGCCTCTGTGATGGCGGACACCTCTTTCTGGCGACCAACCACGCCAGCCATTTCATCTATGCACTCGATGTTGATGAGTGTCGAGTCCATGTCAAACGCAATCAGTTTGTAGTCTGATAGTTGTAGATGAGCAGGCAGGTTTTGCGTCCAGAGCCCGGGGCTATGTTCTTTCATGTTGTTCATGCAACGGCTTTCTTGGGAGTAGGTGTAAGCGGATCACCCAGCGAACGCAGAATGTCTCTGACCATTTGCGCCCGATCTTTCACATCCGCCAAGTCTTTTTCAATCCGCAACTTGTCATTACCCGCTAGCTTGATATGTTTGTTTTTCTGCACCAATTGGATGATGCGCATACCGTCCACCGGCGCATTGGGTTTGAAGTTGATCAGAATGACACCGGGAGCTGCATCCACTTTGGCAACGCCATAAGGCTTGGCCAGCACACGCAAACGGTGCGAGTCAATCAAAGTTTGGGTTTGGCTGGGCAGTTTGCCAAAACGGTCTATCAGTTCTTCCATCAAAGCGTCGACCTGATCTTGGGTTTTGGCAGTCGCCAGTTTTTTGTAAAACGACAAGCGCAAATGCACATCGCCGCAGTAATCATCCGGCAACAAAGCCGGAGCGTGCAAATTGATCTCGGTGGTGACCTGCAAGGGGCTGAGCAAATCAGGCTCTTCGCCGTTTTTCAATGCGCGCACTGCTTCGGCCAGCATTTCGTTGTAAAGCTGAAACCCTACTTCTTGCATATTGCCGCTTTGGTTGTCGCCTAGCACTTCACCGGCGCCGCGTATTTCCAAGTCGTGCATGGAGAGGTAAAAGCCTGAGCCGAGCTCTTCCATTTGTTGGATGGCATCCAATCGCTGACTGGCTTGTTTGGTCAAACCTTGGATATCCGGTACCAACAAATAGGCATACGCCTGATGGTGACTGCGGCCGACCCGCCCGCGCAGTTGGTGCAACTGGGCAAGTCCAAATTTATCGGCGCGGCTCATCAAAATGGTGTTGGCTGTAGGCACGTCAATACCAGTTTCAATGATGGTTGAGCACAGCAAAATATTGAAGCGTTGGGCGACAAAATCGCGCATGACTTTTTCCAGTTCACGCTCGGGCATCTGGCCATGTGCAATAGCTATGCGAGCTTCCGGAATCAACTCTTGCAATCGATCCATTCGGTTTTGTATGGTCTCGACTTCGTTGTGCAAAAAATAGCATTGACCGCCGCGTTTGAGTTCGCGCAACACCGCTTCGCGAATGACGCCATTGTCTTCCGTGCGTACAAAAGTTTTGATGGACAAACGCCGCTGCGGCGCGGTTGCGATCACACTTAAGTCGCGCATGCCTTCGAGCGCCATACCAAGCGTTCGTGGAATTGGCGTTGCGGTGAGCGTCAACACATCGACTTCGGCGCGCAAGGCTTTCAAGGTTTCTTTGTGCTTGACCCCGAAGCGGTGTTCTTCGTCAATCACCAGCAAACCCAGGTCTTTGTATTTCACAGATTCGCTCAGCAGTTTGTGTGTGCCGACCACGATATCGATATTGCCCAGCGCCAGCCCTTCTATGCTTTGTTTGATTTCTTTGGCCGAGCGAAAGCGGCTGAGCTCGGCAATCTTCACTGGCCATTTAGAAAAGCGATCGGTTAAGGTCTGGAAATGTTGCTCAGCCAGTAATGTGGTCGGCGCGAGTATGGCCACTTGCTTACCGCCCATGACCGCCACAAAAGCTGCACGCAAGGCGACTTCGGTTTTACCGAAACCGACATCGCCGCAGACAAGGCGGTCCATGGGGCGCGGGCTGATCATGTCTTGCACCACAGCATGTATGGCGGCTCGTTGATCGGCGGTTTCTTCAAAACCGAAATCGGTGGCGAATGTTTCGTAATCGTTGGCGCTGTAGCGGAAGGCGTGCCCTTGTCTGGCTGCGCGTCTGGCATAAATATTGAGCAATTCAGCAGCCGCATCGCGTACCTGCTCTGCAGCGCGGCGCTTCGCTTTGTCCCACTGACCTGAGCCCAAGCGGTGCAAAGGAGCCGATTCAGGATTCATGCCGCTATAGCGGCTGATCAAATGCAATTGGCTGACGGGCACATAAAGCGTGGCCTCATCTGCGTATTCCAAATGCAAAAACTCCTGCAACAGTGGCTGGCCTTTATCGTCAAGCCCTTGGCCCATGTCCATATTGATCAGGCCTTTGTATCTTCCTATGCCATGCGCGCTGTGAACCACCGGGTCACCGACTTGAAGTTCAGATAAATCGCGAATCAGCGATTCGACATCACTGACTTCTTCCTGCTTGCGCCTGCGTCTGAGCGTGGGGCCTGCAGAGAATAGTTCGGTTTCGGTGACCAGATCAATACCGATTTCTAACCACGCAAAACCAGTATGCAGTTGGCTGACAGTCATGCCGAATTTTTCATCGCTGTCTGTGAACGCCTGCAAGCTGTCAAATACCTTGGGCTGTATGCCTGATGCAGTCAAAAAATCCAGCAGACTGGTGCGTCTGCCTTGCGATTCCGCCAGTATCAACAAGCGTTGTCTGCTGCTTTGCTGGCGTTGGGTCAACTTGAGCAGAGGTTGATCAGCGCCGCGCTCCACTGTCATAGTCGGCAAGCTGTCTACCCAAGTCTGAGGTGGTGAGTTTGCTGCCGTGCGCATGATCAACACAGCGTGTTCATTGGCTGCGGTGAAAAACTGCTCGGCGTTCAAAAACAATTCAGCCGGTGGCAACACTGGGCGCTCCGTATCCCCTTGAGACAAACGAAAGCGCTCGTGAGCATCTTGTCCGAAACGAGTCAATACCGGTTCAAGTTCTCCGTGTAAAACGACGAGTGCGTGTTTACCCAGATAGTCAAAAACGGTAGCAGTTTGCTCAAAAAATAAAGGCAGATAGTATTCAATACCTGCAGTTGCTACACCGTTACCAATGTCCTTATAGAGTCTGCTCCGAGTGGGATCACCTTCCAGCATTTCGCGCCAGCGACTTCTGAACAACACGCGTGCCGCATCGTCCATAGGAAATTCCCGACCGGGTAACAAACGAACTTCTGGGACAGGATAAAGACTTCTTTGCGTATCAGGATCAAATGTTCGAATAGAGTCGATTTCATCGTCAAACAAATCAACCCGGTAGGGAACAAGTGACCCCATTGGAAACAAGTCAATGAGACCACCTCTGACGGTGTATTCCCCGGGACTGATGACTTGGTTGACGTGGCTGTATCCCGCCAACGTCAATTGGGATTTCAACTTCGCTTCATCGAGTTTTTGTTTGACTTTGAAATGGAATGTATACGCCGCTAAAAACGCTGGCGGGGCTAATTTGTATAGCGCCGTGGTGGCTGGAACCAAAATCACATCTGCTTCACCCTGCGAGATACGCCAAAGAGTTGCCAGACGCTCGCTGATTAGATCTTGATGTGGCGAAAAATTGTCATAGGGCAGCGTTTCCCAATCTGGGAAAAGCACACACCGTATGTCTGGGGAGAAAAACGGTAGCTCATCAATCAAACGTTGCGCGTCAAATGCATCGGCCGTGAAGATGGCCACACGTCGACCAACGTTTACTTCTTTGTCAATCAATGTGGCTAATAATGCAGCATCCGCAGAGCCTGGAGGCTTGCTCAAATTGAATCGTTTTGTGTTAGTAAGATCAGGTAATTGCATCGAAGTCAAATCTGACATGACAAATACCCCCGAATGCGGACAATCGGGGGTGAAAAATACTGATTCTAGAATGGATCAGCCACATTTTTTCTTTATGCTTATTCAACAACTTTTCCAATGAATGCCATTGAAGACAAATTTCATGTAGTCATTCCTTGTGCAGGCAGCGGCAGTCGAGCAGGCCTGACAGCACCCAAGCAATATGCATTGCTAGCTGGCAAACCGTTGGTGATTCACACCCTTGAAGCTTTTTCAAAGTTACCAGGCTTAGGGATGGCTGTTTTAGTTGTATCGCCAGATGATTCTCTGATTCATGACATATTGAACAAATGGCCACAAGCTCACATATTCATCAGCCCTACGGGCGGATTAACCAGGGCTCAAAGTGTGATGGCTGGACTGAAGGCGCTTGAATTGAATGGCGTCAGCCCTGAAGAATGGGTGTTGGTTCATGATGCAGCACGTTGCTTGGTTACTCAAGACTTAATTCTTCGCTTGGTGAAAGCATGTGGCGGCGACGATGTCGGAGGCTTGCTTGCACTTGCCTTGCCTGATACGCTTAAATCTGAAATAAACGGAAGGGTTGAGGCCACTGTCGATAGATCGGGCAAGTGGCTAGCACAAACCCCTCAAATGTTCAAGCTTGGAATGCTAATGAAAGCGCTGTTATCTGTAGGTGACAAAGTCACTGATGAATCAAGTGCTATTGAAGCGATGGGATTTTCCCCTGTACTGGTACCTTCAGCTTCTTTCAATTTCAAGGTGACTTACGCTGAAGATATGAAACTAGCCCAAAATATTCTTTTGAGCAGATCAAACCATTAACATTCACAATCAATTACAAATGAATAAATCTGTCATTCGCATAGGTCAAGGTTGGGATGTGCATGCATTGGTTCCCGGGAGAGCATTGATCATTGGTGGAGTGAGTATTCCATATCATCTAGGTTTATTGGGTCACTCAGATGCAGATGTTTTGTTACACGCCATCATTGATGCATTAATCGGTGCTTTAGGCTTAGGTGATATTGGACAACATTTTCCTGATCATGATCCAAAATGGAAAAATGCCGACTCCAAGACGTTGCTGCAATATTTAAAACCCATGTTGCAGGACGCTAGATGGGAAATTTCGAATATAGACGCAACGGTTATTGCCCAAGCTCCTAAATTAGTAGCCCACATACCAGAGATGAGAAAACAGATTTCATTCCTTTTGGAACTTGATACGAGCCAAGTCAATATCAAAGCCAAAACCGCTGAAAAACTAGGACCGGTTGGGCAGAATCAATCTATTGAAGCTCAAGCTGTGGTTTTGATTCAATCAATTACCTAGATAGACTCATTTGTCAGGGGGTTTCCTATTATTGGCAATCTCATTTTGATACAGGTAAGCAAGTCTTACCCAATGTCTAACCATTTTCTTGTGTTCTGTATTGAGCTTTAAAAACTGCCTCAGCATTTGTGCATCTCCCATACAAAGATTTTCTGTTTGTAATGCCTCGTTCAACGGCAGGTTGGACGTATCCGGGCCGAAATACAAATCGTGTGGGCTGATTTGAAGCAGATCGCTCAAGGTTTTTAACTTATCTGGCTTAGGAATGGAAACGCCGGTAATCCAATTCCTAGCTGCATGTGCAGTGATGCCATTTCCCCAATAGCGCAGATTGAATGCATCCGCGAGATGGGTTGCTGAGGCCTTGAGACCGGCCTGTTTCATTGCGAGCCGTAAACGGGCTGCAAAAGCTTCTGCTGATGGGTTGGGTTTGTGCTTTTTCATGAGCCGTACGATAAACCAGACGTACAAAATGCTCAATGGATTTTTACTTACTTTTTGATGAACTGAATATCAATCTATCGCCTATCCATCATTTGATGGATAGGTCACAGGTGAATCATTCTTTATTGAGCAGCCCAACCTCCATCCATGTTCCAGGCAGCACCGCGAATATTGTTGCCAGCGTTAGAGCATAAAAAGACGGCAAGTGCACCTAGCTCTTCAGGTGTTGTGAATTGCATGGAAGGTTCTTTTTCACTTAGTAACAGACGTGTGGCTTCATCGGTTGAAATATTCAAGGCATTTGCTTTCGCATCGACTTGTTGCTGAACCAGTGGTGTGAGAACCCAGCCAGGACAGATTGCATTGCAGGTGATGCCCGTGGTAGCTGTCTCTAGTGCAGTGACTTTTGTTAAACCTATCAAGCCGTGCTTAGCGGCAACATAAGCAGATTTATCCGCAGAGCCAACCAAACCATGAACAGAGGCTAAATTGATAATTCTCCCCCAATTTTTTTCACGCATCCCCGGCAAAACTGACCGAGTGGTATGAAAGGAACTTGACAGATTGATAGCCAAAATATCGTCCCACTTATCAATTGGGAATTTTTCAATAGGGGAGACGTATTGGATACCTGCGTTATTGACCAATATGTCAATGTGTTGCCAATGAGATTTCACAATGGAAACCATATCGCTGATCTCGCCTGACTTTCGCATGTCAGCAGGGTGATAAAGTGTTTTAACTCCCCATTTTTCTATTTCAGACACCGCTCGTTGGTGGTCGCCAAAGCCATTCAAAGCTATATTTGCACCAGCTTGTGCAAGAGACTTTGCAATCCCGAGACCAATGCCACTCGTGGAGCCCGTAACCAATGCATTTTTACCACTCAAAAAACGATCTGACATATTTCTTCCAATCTATTACGTTGTTGTTTTAGGATTGACCACCGATTCACCAAAGAAAAAACTATTCAAATGACAGACAAAAAATCAGCGAATGAATTTCTGAATCCAATTAAGGCTGATGGCAAGATTTTACGTGCTGAAAAATCTGAAATACTTGACCAAGCCATTCAGTTTTCTACAAATTTACTGCTTGGACATCAAC
Source organism: Comamonadaceae bacterium (assembly GCA_947461325.1). Classification (GTDB taxonomy): domain Bacteria; phylum Pseudomonadota; class Gammaproteobacteria; order Burkholderiales; family Burkholderiaceae_C; genus Limnohabitans. The sequence continues at coordinate 32,394 of CANHLD010000001.1, read as the reverse complement.
AACTCACAGGTGAATCAACACTTTCACACTCTGATTCTGTCTGTCAGATTATTGATAATATTGGAGCAACTTTTGAGATACGTGCTGCTATATATTTAGCGCATGGCTGTGAGGTTTTGAATAAACCTTATGAAACACTGCTGCCAGTTTTTGGTAAAGGCTTAACTGAATTAGCTATTTCCTGCCAAAAGATTTTCAGGCTTCAAAAATTAGCAACAAATTTCACTGATGCCAAAATAAATTCTCACACCCAAGTAGAGCACGTCAGAGGGATGATGCTTACCTTTTCTAAAGATTTGAGAGTCATCATGATGTTGCTTGCAACTCAGTTACAAAACTTGCGATACATAACCTCTCAAAAGAAATTAGGATTTGATTCGTTTGCGAGCAATGCACTAGATATTTTTTCTCCGCTTGCAAGTCGGCTAGGAATCTGGCAAATAAAGTGGGAAATGGAAGATTTGGCTTTCAGGATACTTGAACCTAATGTCTATAAACATATTGCTGGCCTTCTGGAGAAGAAGAGAGTCGATAGAGAAATTGAAATTCATGAAGTTACTGATTTTTTAAATCATATTTTCTCGTCAGAAAATTTACAATTCGAAATTCAAGGCAGGCCTAAAAATATTTACAGTATTGTTAAGAAAATGCGCGGGAAATCACTTGACTTTGCTCAGGTTTTTGACTTGCGCGCACTACGGATAATTACAAATAACATCGCCGACTGTTACCGTTGTTTGTCTTTGGTACATCAGCATATGCGTGCTATTGAGAATCAGTTTGACGACTATATTGCGAAACCTAAATCCAATGGCTATCAGTCCTTGCACACCGTTGTACAAGACGCCCATCAAAAGATTTTTGAAATTCAAATTCGCACGCGCTCTATGCACGAGCATGCTGAATTTGGCGTCGCTGCACATTGGGCTTATAAGGAATCCGGCGCAAAAGGCTATGAAGGTTATTCCGTTGAATTCGAGCAAGCGCAGCGCGTGGCAGTTTTGCGTCAACTTTTAGCTTGGGAAAGAGACATAAGTATTGATGCACAAGGTAAGAATCATCAATTGAGTTTGGTTAAAGAGGAAAAGATTTATGTACTTACCCCAGACGCATCAATTGTTGAATTAACTAACGGTTCAACCCCCATAGATTTTGCATATGCAGTGCATACAGAATTAGGTCACAGGTGTAGAGGAGCCAAGGTGGACGGAGCACTTGTTCCTCTGTCAACAACATTATTGAATGGACAAACAGTTGAGATCATCTCTTCCAAAGAAGGAGGGCCTTCACGCGATTGGTTAAATTCAGATTTGAAATTCACCCATAGTGCCCGGTCAAAGTCCAAAGTTCGCGCTTGGTTCAATTTTCAAAAATCCCAAGAAACTATTTCTAAGGGCAGAGAGCTTGTTGAAAAACTCTTGCAACGTGAAGGTAAAACATCACTGAAACTGGATGATCTTGCAAAACAACTTGGTTTTGAAACGTCAAGTCTGTTGTTTGAAGTTGTCGGCAAAGATGAGTTTTCACTTCGACAAATTGAATTGCTTTGGCGTCCGCAACCTGTTGAAGTTCCTGATGATGAAAAGTATCTGCGTAAATTTCAGCAAACTAAATCAATCAATTCTCAAGGAAATGTTTTAGTTGTCGGCGTTGATTCATTACTCACCCAGTTGGCTAAATGTTGTCGACCGGCCCCGCCAGATGACGTTAAGGGATACGTCACAAAAGGTAAGGGTATTAGTGTTCATAGGACGAGCTGTCAAAATTTTTTACAGCTTCAGCACCGCGACCCTGAACGAGTGATCAGCGTTGAGTGGAATTTAAGCTCAACGACAAGGCTAAGCGAGGTCTATACGGTTGACGTTCAGGTGATTGCAGATGATAGGCAGGGGCTACTTAGGGATATTTCAGAGGTTTTGGCCAGAGAAAAAATAAATGTCGTTGGTGTCAAAACGCAGTCAGTGAAAGGTACCGCGTACATGACATTTGCCATCGAGATTGTCAAAACTTCAGAAATACATAAAGTTTTATCTTTGGTGCATCAAGTCACTGGCGTAAGAATTGCGCGTCGACCTTGAGGTAATGCTTGAGGGCAATGTTTTCTTCATGTCGCTTGATTTATTCATTCTTTTTGGTCAGATTTAGCGTCTTTGGGCGGTCAATTGATTCCTGCTAGAATAGATTTTTCGGCAACGAAGGCGCGTAGCTCAGCTGGTTAGAGCACCACCTTGACATGGTGGGGGTCGTTGGTTCGAGTCCAATCGCGCCTACCAACGTAAATTCATGATGAGCTTCTATGCATTTCATGATCACTGCCTGTAGTCACCAGGCAAACCTATATGTAGGAACTATTCTTGCCTCGTTCTAAAGATGTTTCTAAAACAAAGTCCACAGAGCATACTCAATCTGTAGATTCAATTCGGCTTATCAAAAAATACCCAAATAGAAGACTCTACGACATTGAGACTTCAAGTTACATCACTATCCAAGAAGTCAAAGCGATTGTTGTCAAAGGTGAACTCCTCAAAGTAGTTGATGCAAAAACCAACGAAGATTTGACCAGAAGTATTTTTCTACAAATTCTTCTTGAAGAAGAGGCGGGTGGGTTGCCTCTGTTTTCTGAAGTAGCCTTGGCAAACATGATTCGTTTTTATGGCCATTCTATGCAGGCGCTGATGGGAAATTACTTAGAAAACAATATTCAGCATTTCTGTAATTTTCAAAAGCAAATGACTGATCAGTCTCAACCCTTAAGTCCAGATATGTGGGCTCAATTTTTAATTTCACCCACCAATGCTGTTCAGTCTCTCATGGGGAATTATTCGCAACAATCTAATCAGTTATTTGCTCAAATGCAGGAGCAAATGATCAAGGCTATGGGAATGAAAAAATGAATGCTGTTCCCAAAATTGGTTTTGTCAGCCTCGGATGCCCGAAGGCACTCACTGATTCTGAATTGATCTTGACCCAACTAAGCGCCGAGGGATACACAACATCCAAAACTTTTGAAGGTGCTGACTTGGTTATTGTGAATACGTGTGGTTTCATTGATGATGCAGTCAAAGAAAGTTTAGATACGATCAGTGAAGCACTCTCGACTAACGGCAAGGTCATTGTGACTGGTTGCTTAGGGGCAAAGGCTGATGCAAAGGGGCACAATCTGATCAAGGGTTTACATCCTAGCGTTCTTGCCGTTACAGGACCTCATGCAACACAAGAAGTGATGGATGCAGTTCATCAGTATTTGCCAAAGCCGCATGATCCATTTATGGATCTTGTTCCTGCTGCCGGTATCAAATTGACACCCAAACATTTCGCCTATCTCAAAATAAGTGAAGGATGTAATCACCGCTGTACTTTTTGCATTATTCCTTCTATGCGTGGTGATTTGGTTTCGAGACCTATTGGCGATATCCTCAGCGAAGCGGCCGCGTTACTTGATTCTGGTGTAAAGGAATTGTTAATCATCTCCCAAGACACCTCTGCTTATGGTGTTGATATCAAGTACCAGACTGGTTTTTTTAACGGAAGGCCGATCAAATCACGTTTGTTTGAATTGGTACATGCTTTAACTGAACTGGCCGAGCCCTACGGCGCGTGGATCAGGCTTCATTACGTATACCCTTATCCGAGTGTTGATGAAATCATTCCATTGATGGCCACAGGTAAAGTTTTGCCCTACTTGGATATTCCATTTCAGCACAGTCACCCAGATGTTCTCAAACGAATGCGTCGCCCTGCAAGTGGAGAAAGAAATCTCGAAAGAATAATGAAATGGCGCGCAATTTGTCCGGAATTGGTGATCAGAAGCACTTTTATAGCTGGTTTTCCAGGCGAAACTGAATCAGAGTTTGAGCACTTACTGGATTTTCTGAAAGAGGCACAAATAGACAATGCAGGTTGTTTTGCATACAGCGCTATTGAGGGAGCAGAGGCGAATAATTTACCTGGAATGCTTCCCCTTGAGTTGCGTGAAGATCGGAAATCAAGATTCATGGCTGTGGCGCAAGCAGTATCAGCGCAAAAAAATAAAAAACTTGTAGGTTCAACGATGCAGGTGCTAGTTGACAACGCTCAATCAATGGGTAGGGCGGGTGGCATAGGTCGCTCGTACAGAGATGCGCCTGAGATTGATGGCATAGTCCGATTGATACCACCTCAGAGAATAAGTAAAACTTTTAGAACTGGTGAGTTCATAAAAGTAAAGATATTAGAGTCTCATGGACACGAACTTGTTGGTATGCCAATTTAAGCTCCCAAAGGAGAAGTTAAAGCTTGGGGTATGTAAGATTGGTGCCCAGGAAGGGACTCGAACCCCCACGATGTTACTCGCTAGTACCTGAAACTAGTGCGTCTACCAATTCCGCCACCTGGGCATTCAGGAAAGCAGAGGATCATATCAAAAAAAACAACAGCACCCATATTGGCCTACTTGAAGAGTTCAGGGGAACAGTCGAAGGTCATCGTGACGGGCATGGCTTTGTCTTGCGTGATGACGGACAAAGCAATGTGTATTTGCCTCCCAATGAAATGCGTGCAGTCTTACATAAAGACTGTGTGCTTGCTCGCGTCACGCGTTTGGATAAAAAAGGTCGGCCAGAGGGAAGAATTTTAGAGATCGTTGAAAGACCAGTTCACCCAATCATCGGTCGTTTATTGCAGGAAAGTGGTGTTTGGCTTGTTGCGCCCGAAGACAGACGCTATGGTCAGGATATTTTGATTCCTAAAGGCGCAACGGGCAGTGCCTTGCCTGGTCAAGTCGTTGTAGTGGAGTTAACGGAGCCCCCTAGTCTGTACGGTCAGCCCGTAGGGAGAGTGCAGGAAGTACTCGGTGAAATGGATGACCCGGGTATGGAAATAGAGATTGCTGTTCGTAAATACGGTGTTCCCTACAAGTTTTCTGAAAACTGTCTCAAGCAAGCTGAATCAATACCAGAAAAAGTCGTTGCAAAAGATTTTCGCCACAGGGTAGATTTGACAGATATTCCCTTGGTAACTATCGATGGTGAAGACGCAAGAGATTTTGATGATGCAGTATTTTGTCAACCGCTAGATACAGATGGGCAATCCGGCTGGCGTCTTCTGGTTGCTATTGCTGATGTCAGTCACTATGTGGATACAGAAAGCGCGATTGATATTGATGCTTATGACAGAGCTACCAGTGTGTATTTTCCACGGCGCGTCATACCGATGTTGCCTGAGAAACTCTCCAACGGATTGTGCTCTCTGAATCCTGATGTGGATCGCTTATGCATGGTGTGCGACATGCTGATTAATAGTGAAGGAGAAGTGTATGCATATCAATTTTACGAGGCTGTCATGCACAGTCATGCAAGATTCACTTATACGGATGCTGCCGCTATTTTGTCCAATACACGTGGACCACAAGCATTTAAATACAAACAACGAGTCAACGATTTAATCAATTTGCACGATGTTTACAGAGCGCTCCTAAAGTCTAGGTTAAAACGTGGCGCAGTTGATTTTGAAACGACTGAGACACAAATTGTTTGCGACGACAACGGAAGAATTGAAAAAATCGTTCCTAGAGTGAGAACTCAAGCGCATAGATTGATTGAAGAAACCATGTTGGCTGCTAATGTTTGTAGCGCTGACTTTATTTTGCAAAATAAACGTGCTGCCCTATACAGGGTACACGAAGGACCCACACCTGAAAAAGTAGAGATTTTGAGAAGTTATCTCAAGTCAATTGGTATTGGTTTGCAGATAACTGATGCACCTACTCCCGGACAGTTTCAAGCGATTGCTCAAGCAACCAAAGACAGGCTAGATGCTCAACAAATTCACAGTATGTTGCTGAGATCTATGCAGCAGGCTATTTACACACCGATGAATAGCGGTCATTTCGGTTTGGCATATGAGGCCTATACCCATTTCACCAGTCCGATACGCAGATACCCTGATCTGTTAGTTCACAGAGTAATTAAGTCAATTCTGCTCAAAAAACAATACACACTTCCTACCTTGCCAACACCTGGAGAGGCACACGCTAAGTTATCAAGACGTTTATCTGCTAAATCACCACAAGCGAATCTTTCAAAACAGGAAAAACCAAATAACTCTCCAGAATTATTGGCTTGGCAAGCTGCTGGACTGCATTGCAGCGCGAATGAGCGTCGTGCAGATGAGGCTAGCAGGGATGTAGAGTCTTGGCTTAAGTGTCAATACATGCGTGAACATTTGGGAGAAGATTTCAGTGGAACGGTTTCTGCCGTCACCACATTTGGTGTGTTTGTGACACTTGACGCTATGTTTGTTGAGGGGCTGATTCACATTACCGAGCTAGGTGGTGATTATTTTCGGTTTGACGAAGTAAGACAGGAATTACGCGGGGAAAGAACAGGTATTCGTTATGCCATTGGTGCTCGGGTCCGTGTGCAGGTCAGCAGGGTTGATTTAGATGGCAGAAAAATTGATTTTCGCTGGGTTCAAGATGGCTTATCAGAAGACGCCGATGCTGCACTACGAAAAAACAAGCCAATGGAATTGGGGCATTTGAAATCTGTTCCTTATAAAAAAGCAGTTTCAAATCCAAGCGCCTCTCGTGTCACTAAACGGGGTGCTAAAGTTGCCGCCAGAAAGTCGCTTACAACAGCCAAAAAAATTAAAAAACGCTAAATTGAAATTTCACTGGAGAAACCAAATGAGTCAACAAAAAATTGCTATTGTTACCGGAGCCGGAACTGGGGTTGGTAAATCTGCTGTGCTTGCATTGAACAATGCAGGATGGAAAGTGGTTTTAGCTGGTCGCAGAGATCATCCATTGAATGATGTTGCGCTGCTATCAACCCACCAAGACAATTGTCTTATCGTCCCGACTGACGTAGCGAATCCCGAGTCGGTTAAAAAACTATTCGATACTGTCATTGATAAATTTGGACGTGTAGATTTGTTATTCAACAATGCTGGCGTCGGAGCACCTCCTGTTCCACTAGACGAACTCACCGTTGAACAATGGCGTAATGTGGTGGATATCAATTTGAATGGCATGTTTTTTTGTCTACAACAAGCATTCAAGGTGATGAAAAAGCAAAACCCGATGGGCGGTCGCATTATCAATAATGGATCTATTTCTGCTACGGCTCCAAGACCCAATTCAATTGCCTACACTGCGACAAAACATGCAGTCACAGGTTTGACCAAAACCGCTTCATTGGACGGTCGTCAATTTCAAATAGCAGTAGGACAAATAGACATCGGAAATGCTGAAACCGAAATGGCGGCAGTGATGGCCAAAGGTGTGCCTCAAGCAAACGGAGACATCCGCCCCGAGCCATTGATGGACGTCTCTCACGTGGGAAGTTCGGTTCTTTATATGGCTGAATTGCCATTATCTGCAAATGTGCTGTTTCATACAGTTATGGCTACCAATATGCCGTTCGTGGGAAGAGGCTAAAAACGCTCTATACCCAGCCCTTTAAGATCCATTTCACAGCCACGGCTTGAAACCATATCAGCGATAGCTCTGGCGCTTCCGCAACTAGTAGCCCAGCCATGGTTTCCATGGCCTGTGTTCAACCAAATACCCGGAACGCCTGAATGGCCTAGTATGGGTAAGCCGTCAGTCAGCATGTCGCGTGTACCACGCCAGACTTGAACAGCTTCATGGGTTTTGGCTGCACCTGGAAACCAATCATTCAAGGTTTTATAAAGAAGCTGAACGCATTCATTAGGTGGTTTTTTGTTATTTCCAACTTCTGTGATGCCACTGACTCTGATACGTTGTCCCATTCTTGCTATCGCGATGTGGTGCTTTGCATCCACAATTCCATAAACTGGCGCATCTATATGTTCACGCACTGCAGCACTTAATGAATAGCCATGCACTGCCAAGGATGGCAAATTGACAGGTAGATGTTTGAGCAACGATTTGCTATGAATACCCGCACAAACAACTATATGGTCAAAGTCTTCTTTGGGTTGAAGGGGTATTTGAATTTGCTTAGATGATTCTAGTGATAAAGGTAAAACTTCTTGCCCTGTTCTGAATTCGGCACCCATGAGGGTTGCTTGTTGTTTCGCCAATAAAGCGAATTGCCTACAGTTGGCAACTTCATCATTAGGAAAGAGGATTGAGCCGAAAAATTGTATTTCTTCAGACAAAGCTGGCTCTAATATGCGAGTTTCTGTTGGATCCAGTTTTTTAAAGGCAATTCCATTTGCAGTCATTAAATCCAATTGAAGTTGAAATTGTTTCATCTCTTTTTCTTGACGACAAACCAATATGCTTCCCTTGCTAAGCTCAAATTGAAATCCATACTGTTCTGATATTCCTTTCATTACTTCTTGGCTGTAGAAAGCTAATCTTTGTAAAGATTCAATTTTTAATTTGAAGTCTGCATGTGTACAAGCAGATGACCACTGCCAAAGCCATTTAAGGGGTATATTTTTCAGTCCATGGAAGGAATAGGCACCCGAGCCAAACATCATTTTTTGGATGACCCTTGCTGCCATTTGGGGGACTGTCCAAGAATGAATCAAACCTGGCCCAATGAATCCGGATGTAGCAAAACTAGCTTCTTGGGCAATGCCTGTGTTTTTTTCAAAAACAACGACTTCATGTCCGTGTGACACAAGCTCAAGAGCGGTAGTCACGCCAACAATGCCAGCTCCAATCACAGCAATTCTCATAAATTCAAACCAAAGTAGCCATTTTTTTAGAGGGTAAGTTGCTCAATTGTGTTAGAATTTTCTGGCTTTGGGTAATAAATTGGTGAAAATCAATTACCAAAGTAAATCTCAAGCCAGTTCATAAAAGGTGTTTCCATCGCCAGATTTTATCTGAGTAATGGAGATGGCGATCTGGTTTATTGACTCAACCTTTGGAGAAATATATGTCCGTCACTATGCGTGAAATGCTGGAAGCTGGAGTTCACTTCGGTCACCAAACACGTTTTTGGAATCCCAAGATGGCCCCTTTTATATTTGGGCATCGCAACAAGATTCACATCATTAATCTTGAAAAAACATTGCCTCTATTCCAAGATGCGATGAAGTTCGCTAAGCAGTTATCTGCTAACCGTGGAAATATTTTGATGGTTGGTACGAAGAGACAAGCCCGAGAAATTATTGCTTCTGAAGCCGCCAGAGCCGGCGTCCCCTATGTGGACCAACGTTGGTTAGGTGGAATGTTGACTAATTTCAAAACTGTCAAAACTTCTATCAAACGATTGAAAGACATGAAAGTCCAGCAAGAAATTGGATTGGAATCAATGTCTAAAAAAGAGCAACTCATGTTCATGCGTGAAATTGAGAAGTTAGAAAAAGACATTGGTGGCATACAAGATATGGTCACATTGCCCGATGCTATTTTTGTAATCGATGTTGGCTTCCACAAAATCGCCATTGCAGAAGCTAAAAAACTTGGCATTCCATTGATTGGGGTGGTTGACTCAAATCATTCACCTGAAGGTATTGATTACGTTATCCCCGGAAACGATGATTCTTCCAAAGCTGTGACTTTATATGCCAGAGGCATTGCAGACGCCATTCTCGAAGGTCGTGCAAATGCAGTTAACGATATTGTCAAAGCAGTTTCCGAAGGTGATGAGGAGTTTGTTGAAGTTGATGCTAACGAGAAAGCATAAGCTAGCTCAACTTTTCAAAGGGGCTTGAATGCCCCTTTTTTGTAGCTTATCAAGCTTTTTTTTGAAAATTTAGGAATTAACAGGAGATTTCATGGCTAATATCACAGCAGGTATGGTTGCTGAATTACGCGCAAAGACAGATGCGCCGATGATGGAGTGCAAAAAAGCCCTGACTGAAGCCGAAGGGGATATGGTCAAAGCTGAAGAATTGCTTCGCGTCAAGTTGGGAAGTAAAGCCAGTAAAGCCTCAGCACGGGTAACGGCAGAAGGCGTCATTACCATAGCTACCCACGGAAAAGCTGCTGCAATTCTTGAGGTCAACTGCGAAACTGATTTTGTGACGAAGAATGACAGTTTTTTGGCTTTGTCCAATGGTGCAGCAGCATTAATTGCAGGCCACAATCCTTCAGATATCAACAAGCTTTCAGAATTAGCCTATTCTCAGGATGGTTTCGGCCCCACTTTGGAAGACGTGCGCAAGGGCTTGATCGGTAAGATCGGTGAAAACATGAGTTTCCGACGTTTTCACTATTTTGATGGTGGCAATCAAATCACTTCATACTTACATGGCACACGTATTGGTGTTGTGGTTGAGTTTGCCGGTGAAGAATCTGCGGCTCGCGATGTAGCCATGCATATTGCTGCAATGAAACCGGTTTCATTGACAAGTGCAGATGTTCCTGCAGAATTGATTGAGCGCGAGCGGTCTGTTGCAACAGCCAAGGCAGCTGAGTCTGGCAAACCTGCCGACATTGCTTCAAAAATGATTGAAGGATCTGTTCAAAAATATTTGAAAGAAGTGTCTTTATTTAATCAACCGTTCGTAAAGAATGACAAACAAACGGTTGAGCAAATGCTCTCGGCCGCAAAAACTTCAGTTAAATCTTTCACCATCTATGTCGTGGGTGAAGGTATCGAGCGCAAGGTCGATGATTTTGCTGCTGAGGTTGCTGCGCAGGTTGCAGCGGCAAAACAAACCGCATGATCTTTTTAAAGGGGACTCGTTAGTCCCCTTTTTTTTAAGTCTCAAACTTAAATACATGGAGAATGGAATGACAACATCGCCTCGACCAGCTTATAAAAGGATTTTGCTCAAACTGTCTGGTGAAGCATTAATGGGTGATGATGCATTTGGTATCAATCGTGACACCATTGTGCGAATGGTTGAAGAAATTGCAGAAATTACACATCTTGGCGTTGAAGTTGCTGTAGTCATAGGTGGTGGAAATATTTTTCGCGGTGTGGCCGGTGGTTCAGTAGGAATGGACAGAGCAACGGCAGATTACATGGGCATGCTTGCAACTGTAATGAATGCGCTTGCTCTTGCGGACACGATGAACAAAGCTGGTCTGGTGGCTCGCGTGATGTCTGCGATTGGGATTGAGCAAGTGGTGGAGCCTTATGTTCGTCCAAAGGCCCTACAGTATCTTGAAGAGGGTAAGGTAGTTATCTTTGCCGCAGGTACGGGCAACCCATTTTTTACGACTGACACAGCAGCTGCACTCAGAGGGGCGGAAATTGGCGCCTCTATGGTGTTGAAAGCAACCAAAGTTGAAGGTGTATATTCCGCAGACCCTAAAAAAGATCCACTTGCTACCAAGTACAGCAAAATCAGTTTTGATGAAGCTATTCAAGGAAACTTGGGAATCATGGACGCGACAGCGTTTGCTTTGTGTCGGGATCAAAAACTGCCAATTACTGTTTTTTCCATATTTAAATCTGGCGCTTTAAAGCGGGTCGTTATGGGTGAAGATGAAGGAACTTTGGTTTTTGCATCATAGTTGTGAGTGAATTCGAGGGAGGAAAAATGTCCAGCATCAATGAAACTAAATCAAACAGTGAACTGAAGATGGATCAGTCTGTCGCGGCGTTTACTAACAGCTTGAGCAAAATCAGAACCGGTCGAGCCAATCCGGGGTTGTTAGATTCCATCATGGTTGAATATTACGGAAATCCAACGCCTTTGAGTCAGGTTGCAAACGTCTCTTTATTGGATGCTCGAACAATCAGTATTCAGCCTTGGGAGAAAGGGCTGGGAGCCAAAATTGAAAAAGCAATTCGCGAAAGTGATTTGGGTTTAAACCCTTCATCCATGGGCGATTTGATTCGAGTTCCAATGCCTCCTATGACTGAGGAGCGTCGAAAAGAGATGACTAAGATTGTGAGAACTGAGGGTGAGAATGCCAAGGTAGCGATACGAAATCTACGGCGTGACGCAAATGAATCAGTGAAAAAAATGGTCAAAGAAAAACTCGCTTCTGAAGACGAGCAAAAACGCGCTGAAGCCGACATTCAAAAAGTCACGGATAAACACATTGCAGATATTGATAAATTGATTGCGGCAAAAGAGCAAGAGATCATGGCTGTTTAATCGCAAATCCTATGCTCAAGCAACGCATCATCACAGCAGTCCTGCTCTTACTGGTTTTTTTGCCTGCCTTGTTTTCTTCTCAACCTGAATGGTTGGGGTGTATTGGCTTGTTATTGATAATTGCAGCCGCCTGGGAGTGGGGCAGACTTAACGCGCTTGGTTTTCTTCAATCATTTACTTTAAGTATTTGCTGTTTAGCAATTGGTTTGTCCTTATGGACATTTGAATTTGCAGGTAGGCAATCGATATGGTTTTGGTTTTCCCTCTCAGTTTTTTGGATGTTCATTACAGCTTATTTCTTTAGAAACGGAATCCATAGCTGGACAAAAATCCACTTTTTTATCAGAAACTGTGTGGGTGTTGTGTTGCTTACGGGTACAGGTTTGGCCTTCTATCAAGCCAAATTAATTGGAACTTCTTTTCTTGCGTCAATACTTCTGCTTGTATGGATAGCAGACATAGCAGCTTTTTTTTCTGGAAGACGTTGGGGTAAAAATAAATTAGCTCCTCATATCAGTCCTGGAAAAAGCCTTGAGGGCTTATTAGGAGGAATTTTCGCTGTTTGGCTATTGGCTTTTGTGTGGATGGCTATGGCTGACTTTTTTCCTCAAATGAAAGACAGTATTTTCAATCGATTGTCAGTTCATGGATGGCTAGTGATGCTGGCGGGTCTGACATTCTTGACTGTGATGAGTGCGATGGGAGATTTATTTGAATCTTTAATCAAACGCTCTGCAGGAAAGAAGGATAGCAGTCAATTGCTGCCTGGGCACGGAGGTGTGCTAGATAGGCTTGATGCTTTACTTCCTGTATTGCCGTTGGCTGTACTCATCTCATCTTTTCAAGCACTATGAAAAATAGAATTACTGTTCTTGGTTCTACCGGTTCTATTGGCGTCAACACACTTGACGTGATTGCCAGGCATCAGGATAAATTTTCAATATTCGCTTTGACAGGTGCTACACAAGTGGATCTGATGTTGCGGCAATGTGAAACATTTAAGCCTGATTTTGCTGTCATGGTCAATGCTGATGCTGCTAGACTTTTGGAAGAGAAATTATCAAATGAAAAAATTCCAACTCGTGTATTGAGTGGTTCTGAGGCATTGATTCAGGTTGCAAGTGATGAACGTGTTGATACGGTCATGGCAGCCATTGTGGGCGCGGCAGGACTTTCATCCTGTATGGCTGCTGCAAGGGCAGGGAAACGGTTATTGTTGGCAAACAAAGAGGCCTTGGTAGTTGGCGCAGAGTTATTTATGGATGCTGTGAAGACGGGGAATGCAAAGTTGCTGCCAATCGATAGCGAACACTCTGCTATTTTCCAAGCTTTGCCAGAAAACCAGCAAAGCTGGAGGCATGTGGTTAACAAAATCATCTTGACTGCTTCAGGCGGACCTTTCAGACAGAAACCATGGCAAGAATTAAAAAATGTCACGCCGCAAGAGGCCTGCGCGCATCCTAACTGGGTGATGGGTAAGAAAATTTCGGTGGATTCTGCAACCATGATGAACAAAGCCCTCGAAGTGATTGAGGCTAAATTCTTGTTTGGTATGACGCCATCCCAAATTGAGGTGATTATTCATCCACAAAGTATTGTTCACTCTATGGTTGAATTTGTAGATGGATCCATCGTAGCTCAGTTAGGAACTCCTGATATGAGAATGCCCATCTCTTATGGCTTGGCCTGGCCAAACAGAATCACAAGTGGCGCTGCTCACATCGATTTTCAGCATTCATCTCAAATGAGTTTTGAGTCTATGGAATCACATGAGCATCAACTCCGCTTTCCTGGACTTAAATTAGCGTGGGACGCACTCTCAGCCTCCAACGGTATGACGGCAGTGTTGAATGCAGCCAATGAAGTGGCTGTTGAGCTTTTTCTCAAGGAGCGCATCCGGTTTGATCAAATTCATGCAGTAAATTTGGCTGTGCTCTCATTACCTGCGCCAAGTAGCCCCCGAAACCTTGATGATTTACTAAATATAGATGCTGAAACCAGGGTGCGGGCATTCGAAAATGCTAAAAAACTTGCCAATTTCAATTGAAAAAGTTTTACAAAGCTTACGTGGCTCGTTTTCGGGTTTGCCTGATGTATTATCAGGTAACGAGTCAATTTAACGTTGGCATTTTGAAGATAAATTGGACTGTCAGCTCACCGTCTTTCATTGGTTTGGGTCTTCAAACTTGAAATGATTTTTTCAATTCTGGTTAAACAGATAAAACAGTAATTTACATATGAAATTCTTTTCTTTTTCCATTTTGCTGACTATTCCTAGAACATTATTGATTTGTTTTTGTTTAATGCAAGCAGCTGGAGCTGTTGAGCCATTTCAGGTTCAAGACATCAGAATGGAAGGTTTACAGCGTGTGGAACCTGGAAACATTCTGGCTACCTTGCCATTCAAAGTGGGGGACAACTACACCGATGACAAGGGAACGCTTGCCATTCGAAATCTTTTTGCTTTAGGTCTTTTTAAGGATGTCAGAATTGAACTAAAGGGGAATGTCGTCATTGTGGTTGTTGAAGAGCGCCCTTTGATTTCTGCTGTTAATTTTGTCGGCATTAAGGAGTTTGAAAAAGACACTTTAAAAAAAGCACTCAAAGATATTGGACTGTCTGAAGGAAGACCTTATGACAAGGCCTTGACTGACAGAGCCGAGCAAGAATTAAAGCGTCAATATATCAACAGAAGCTTATATGCTGCCGAAATCATTACTACCGTTGCACCTTCAGATCGAAATAAGGTTAACCTGAACTTTACTGTGATCGAAGGTGATATATCTAAAATTAAGGAATTTAAAATAGTTGGCAACAAAGCATTTGATCAATCAGCCATCATGGATCAAATGGATTTGTCTGAGCCAAACTACATGTCTTGGTATACAAAATCAGACCGTTATTCACAAGCTAAATTGAATGCAGATCTTGAAAATTTGAGATCTTTTTATCTCTCCAGAGGTTATCTAGAGTTCAGAGTAGAGTCTACGCAAGTTGCTATTTCGCCCAATAAGCAAGACATAACCATCACAATCAATATCACTGAGGGTTCGCGATTTGTTGTCAGTTCGGTTGATTTAGAAGGCTTTTATTTGGGAAGAGACAACGAGTTCAAATCGCTGGTAACAATCAAACCAGGCCTGTCATACAACATTACGGATATTGTTGAAACTACCAAAGCATTTTCTGAATATTTTGGTAAGTTCGGCTTTGCTTTCGCCAAAATTGAACCGCGCACTGAGATCGACAGAAAAACCAATCAGGTCAAAATTTTCCTGCAAGCTGAGCCTTCTAGGCGAGCTTACGTTCGTCGAATTAATATTTCAGGAAATGATAAGACTAAGGACGATATTATTCGTCGTGAATTTCGTCAAATGGAGTCTTCTTGGTATGACGGCGACAAAATTAAATTATCACGTGATCGAATTGACAGATTGGGATACTTCACCGAGGTTACTATTGACACGCAAGAGGTTCCTGGATCGCCTGATCAAGTTGATATCAATCTAAAGGTTATTGAAAAACCAACAGGTGCATTGCAATTAGGCGCGGGCTTTTCTTCTTCAGAGAAATTTTTCTTATCCTTTGGTATCAGCCAAGACAATTTCTTTGGCACTGGTAATTCACTGGGCATACAAATCAACACCAGCAAATACAACAAGCTCTATCAGATCAGTACAACTGATCCCTACTTCACAGAGGACGGCGTTTCGCGAACACTTAATTTTTATGACAGAAATTTAAGGCCTTATTCAGCTTCGAGCACTTACTACAACATTTACTCCAAGGGGCTTGGGGTTAATTTTGGCGTACCGGTTGCTGAAATAGACACTGTATTTGTTGGGGTCGCTTATGACCAAACTTCTGTGTCTTCTGGTACAGGATTACCTGAGACCTACTCCAGCTATGTTGGTAGCAATATCATTTCAGTGCCAGTGACAATTGGCTGGGCAAGGGATAGCAGAGACAGCACACTTGCACCTAACAAAGGTAAATTGTTCAGGCTTAACTCGGAAGTTGGCGCCTTGGGGAATACTCGTTATTACAAAAATTCAGGACAATATCAACAATATTGGCCGTTAACTCGCAAATACACACTGGCTGTCAATGCCGAACTTGGTCTCGGGGCCGGCTTTAACGGTTATTCATTCCCAGTATTTAAGAATTTTTATTCAGGCGGTTTAGGCTCTGTCCGGGGCTATCAACAGAATTCTTTACAGACGGATAACATGTACTCCAAGTACAGTGACTATTCCACAGGCGGTGCGAAGAAAATACTCTTAAATACAGAATTTTTAATGCCTTTTCCCGGCGTAGGTACTGATAAAACCTTGCGTTTGTTTACTTTTATAGATGTTGGAAACGTTTACAGTTATGAAGAGTCTATAGATTTAAGTCAATTGAGAAGTTCTGTGGGTGTGGGTTTGAGCTGGATTTCGCCCGTAGGGCCGCTCAGATTTGCTTTTGCCAAGCCAATCAGGCAGTTCGATAACGATAGAATGCAAACCTTTCAATTCCAAATTGGGACGGCCTTCTGATGAAATTTCTTTCAACTCGTACGCTGGGGATTTGTCTTCTTGGCATGGCTTCTTTAAATTCATATGCTGAAGATTTTCGTGTCGGTTTTGTCAATACTGATAGGATTTTCAGAGAAGCAAATACTGCGAAAGTGGCTCAAACCAAACTCGAACAAGAGTTTTCTAAGCGAGAAAAAGAATTGGTTGAAATCGGTAATTCGCTGAAATCTAATTCTGAAAAACTGGAAAGAGATTCGCCCACTCTTTCAGACACTCAACGGTCTGCTCGTCAGAGACAATTGGCCGATCAAGATCGCGAATTTCAGCGTAAACGGCGTGAGTTTCAAGAAGATCTCAATGCTCGCAAAAATGAAGAATTGCAGCAAGTCTTGGAAAAAGCAAACAAAGTGGTCAAACAGGTTGCTGAGTCTGAAAAATATGATTTGATACTGCAAGAAGCGGTTTATATCAATCCAAAGCACGATATTACAGATAAGGTGCTCAAAGTCATTAACAGCGGTAAATGATGGCGTGATATCGAAGAAGCTAAGTTTTTTTACCGAAAGCTTAGGTGGACTATTGCATGGTTCACCAGATCTTGAGATAACTGGCTTGGCTCCGTTATCTAAAGCGGTTGTCGGTGAACTCAGTTTTTTAAGTCATCCACGCTACATATCTCAGCTTCAATCCAGTCGTGCCAGTTGCGTGGTGATTGGGAAGCCTCACGAAGAACTTGCCAAGCTACGTGGCGCTTATATTTTGTGTGACAACCCCTATGTCTATTGGGCAAAAGTCACGCAGCTTTGGGTCGAACAAACTAAAGCCAAAACTCAAACCCAAATTCATCCTACAGCAGTGGTGGATCCTAGTGCTGAAATTGATCCCACAGCAATCATTGGCCCCTTATGTGTTGTGGAAGCCGGTGTGCGTATAGGCGCAGGTACCCTATTGAAATCAAGCGTAACCATTTCTAGAGGGTGCGTCATTGGTAACCACTGTATTCTCCATCCGGGTGTAGTGATTGGAGCAGATGGTTTTGGTTTCGCCTCAGAAAATCAAAAATGGATCAAGGTTGAGCAATTAGGAGCTGTTGTTATTGGAGACCATGTCGAAATCGGTGCCAACACCTGTATCGATCGTGGCGCGATGGAAGATACTGTGATTGAGGAAGGCGTTAAGCTAGATAACCTGATTCAGATTGGACACAATGTTCATATTGGCAAACACACTGCCATGGCTGGTTGTGCTGGCGTTGCCGGGAGTGCCAAGATTGGGGCGTATTGCACAATTGGCGGTGGCGCAGCCATTTTGGGACACTTGGAATTGGCCGATAACGTTCACATTTCGGCGTTCTCCCTTGTCAGTCACTCTATTCTCAAACCTGGCACATACAGCGGCATTTTTCCGATAGATAACAATTCAAATTGGCAGAAAAATGCAGCTACTTTGAGGCAGCTTTTTTCTTTGCGCGAAAGAATTAAGTTTTTAGAAAAAAATAACAACTCCTAAGGTACCCACAATGGATATACATCAGATTTTGAAATTATTACCGCATAGATATCCATTTCTATTGGTTGACCGAGTCATAGAGTTAAACAAAGGTAAATCTATCGTTGCCATCAAAAATGTCACTATCAATGAACCTTTTTTCAATGGACATTTTCCGCATCGACCAGTCATGCCGGGTGTTCTCATGCTTGAAGCACTTGCACAGGCTGCTGCCTTGCTTTCATTTGATACGCTAGATATGGTTCCTGATGAAAAGGTCATTTATTATTTCGCGGGCATTGATTCAGCGCGCTTTAAAAGACCGGTCGAGCCCGGCGATGTGCTTACACTGATGGTTGAACTTGATCGAATGAAAGCAGGAATTTTTAAATTCAAAGCGAAAGCCATGGTGGCAACAGAGTTAGCTGTTGAGGCTGAGTTGATGTGCACCATGCGCAGAATAGATTAAAGACAATGGCCAATATTCATCCTTCAGCTTTGGTGGATTCCGCTGCTGAATTAGACAGCACTGTGACAGTGGGACCATTCACTACTATTGGTCCTAACGTTCGCATCGGAGCAGGAACAAAAATTGGATCCCACTGTGTGATTCAGGGAAGAACTACCATTGGCTGTGACAACACTATTTTTCAATTTAATTCTTTAGGTGCCGTGCCGCAAGATAAGAAATATGCGGGTGAGCCTTGTGAGTTAATTATTGGCGACAGAAATACGATCAGAGAGTTTTGTACGTTCAATATAGGTACTGCTAACGATAAAGGCGTCACTCGCTTAGGAAACGATAACTGGATCATGGCGTATGTTCATTTGGCCCATGATTGTCAAATTGGGCATCACACTATTTTCGCTAACAGCACCCAATTGGCAGGGCATGTATCTGTGGGTGATTGGGCCATCTTGGGTGGCTTTACGGTGGTTCACCAATACTGCCGGATTGGTGCGCATAGCTTCACAGCTATGAATTCGCTTTTATTTGCGGATTTGCCACCGTTTGCTATGTGCCAAGGTCAACCTGCGAAGGTTCGCTCTATGAACTATGAGGGATTAAAGAGGCGAGGCTATACACAAGAGCAAATCAAAGTTGTGAAAACTTTGCATAAAATGATTTATCGAAATGGTTTGACATTGGAAGATTCAATCACTGAAATCAATAAAATCATTGATGGCAATCTAGGTGTTCAATCTATTGTTAAAACCATGATCGACTTTTTAGTTTCCGTACCCTCTGAGCGCGGAATTATTCGTTGAATCAACATAGCATCAGAGTGGAAAAAACCGGTTCCCCGTACTTTGCCATGGTTGCGGGTGAAACTTCAGGAGATCTGCTTGCATCCATATTAATTCCTGAATTTAAAAACTGCTGGCCGAATTTAGAAATGTCCGGAATTGGTGGGCCTCAAATGATCAGTCTAGGGTTTCACTCCTTATGGCAAATGGAGAAACTTTCAGTTCGAGGTTATGTTGAAGTTTTAAAGCACTATCGTGAGATTGTTCGCATACGAGATACTCTGAAAAATCAACTGCTGCAATTTCCTCCAGATTTGTTCATTGGAATTGATGCGCCAGACTTTAATTTAGATTTGGCACGTGAGTTACGTCTTCAAAAAATTCCAACAATTCAATTTGTTTGCCCCTCGATTTGGGCTTGGCGAGCGCACAGAGTCAAAAAAATCAAAAGCAGCGTTGATCACGTGTTGTGTATTTTCCCCTTTGAGCCTGAAATTTTGGCTGAAAATGGCATACCGTCGACTTTTGTCGGGCACCCTTTAGCTAAACTCATTCCGCAAATACCTGATAAAGATTTTGCGAAAAAGAGTTTAGGACTCAAGTCAGACGACGTCGTGGTTGTTGTTCTGCCAGGAAGCAGAAAAGATGAAATTAACCAAATGGCTCCTAGATTCTTAAAAGCCGTTGAAATCATCCAAAAAAAGCATCCGCATATTATTCCCTTATTGCCTGTTGCCCCTGGTATGCGGCAGTACCTTGATAGACACATCAAAGATTTTCCACAACTACGGCATTTGAAAATACTCAATGGTCAAAGCCACCAATGCATGGCCGCTGCGGATGTGGCTATGGTGGCGAGCGGGACGGCAACTTTGGAAACTGCATTGTTTAAATGTCCTATGGTGATTTCTTACGCCATGCCTTGGTTAAGTTGGCAAATTACACAAGCAAAGCGATTGCAACCTTGGGTCGGACTGCCCAACATCATATGTAAAGATTTTGTAGTGCCAGAGTATTTGCAGTCAAAGGCTACACCCACATTGATTGCGCAAGGAGTGCTGGATTGGTTAAATCATCCCGCTGAAGTCACGCATTTGCAAAAGATTTTTTTAAAAATGCATCAAGATTTGAGTCTTGATACGCCTAGAGTGGCTCAACATGCAATTGAAAAAATCATTAGCCTCTAAGCAAACGCCGTTAAATTGGGATTCGCCTGCTCTGGTTGCTGGTGTCGATGAAGCTGGCAGAGGACCATTGGCAGGGCCGGTTTTTGCGGCGGCCGTTATTCTTGATGATTTATTGCCAATTTCAGGACTGGCAGATTCAAAAAAACTGAGTGAAAAAAAAAGAGAAAAACTCTACGAAGAAATCCGTGCAAAAGCTTTATGTTTTTGTGTGGCTCAAGCTTCAGTTGCTGAAATCGATGAGCTCAATATTCTCCGAGCGACTATGCTGGCTATGCAACGCGCCATCGCAGGATTAAGACTAAAACCAGGTAAGGCATTGATTGACGGAAATCGCTTGCCAGTCTTGGATATATTGGCTGAGGCAATCATCCAAGGTGATGCCAAAGTACCCTCTATTTCTGCGGCTTCGATATTGGCTAAAGTCGAGCGTGATTTATGGTGCAAGTCTATAGACAGTTCTTTTCCAGAATATGGATTTGCAAAGCACAAGGGATATGGAACACGTCAGCATTTGAATGCATTGTCTACACATGGGCCGACTATTTTGCACAGAATGAGTTTTGCGCCTGTCATTCAGTCACTTCAAAAAAAATCCTAATAACAAAGCTATGACATTTAAAGCGATAACATCAAAAGATAATCCTGTTTTTAAGCGTCTGCGCAGCGCTCTAAAGGAAAATTCAGGATACAAGTCAGACAATCATTTATGGATAGAAGGGGAGAATCTCTGCCGATCAGCCATCGAAAAAGGATTGCATTTCAAGGAAATAATTTTGCTCGACACTTTAGTAGAGAGCGAACTGGATTTTTGGTCGAAATCTGCTGCGCATATTTACACCATGCCGCAAAATTTACTGAACGCGCTAAGTCAATTGCCCTCAGCAACCTGGGTTCTGGGCTCACTTGTCATTTCAGACATTCATGCGATAGATCCTTCAGGGCCAATTGTGGTTCTAGACGAAGTTCAAGATCCAGGAAATGCAGGATCCATTATTCGCTGTGCGGCAGCATTTGGAATACGGCAGATTGTGACAACACCAGGATCAGTTTCTTTGTGGTCGCCCAAAGTTGTTCGTGCTGGAATGGGTGCCCACTTTAGCTTGCAGTTGATTGAATCCGTTGAAATTAATCAACTCATTCATTTATCTCTTCCAATATTGCTCACTGATTCACACCATGGTGAGTTTTTACATGAGTTAAGCAGGCAGCAACTTTTGCCAACTGCGTGTTTATGGGTTTTTGGACACGAGGGACGTGGCGTCAGTCAAAATTGGCAGTCTGCAAATACACGCAGAGTCAGAATAACTCAACCCGGAGGGCAGGAATCACTCAATGTAGCTGCAGCTGCGGCCATTTGTTTGCATGCACACGCGTCTCAACGAATAGAGAAGTTTTAGAAAGCGTAGGCCGCAGGGTAGAGGGATATAATGGTGGACTTTTTCACACCAACAGTACGCCCTTAGCTCAAAAAAAAGCCATTCCCCTTGCATAACTTTCAAAGAGAGTGCATCTCTTGTGTAGAGGGCGTCACCGAAACTCGGAGATCTGAGTGCTTTTGACTCTTCAGGGAAATCATCCTCCCGCTATTTTGGCCCTTTCAGACGGTACTGTTTTCGTTGGTCAATCCGTTGGTCACAGCGGAAAAACTGTCGGAGAATTAGTATTCAATACGTCAATGACCGGTTATCAG
The DNA here is from genome assembly GCA_947461325.1 of Comamonadaceae bacterium. Taxonomy (GTDB): domain Bacteria; phylum Pseudomonadota; class Gammaproteobacteria; order Burkholderiales; family Burkholderiaceae_C; genus Limnohabitans. The sequence continues at coordinate 10,285 of CANHLD010000001.1, read as the reverse complement.
GAAATATTGACTGATCCAAGTTACAGCCAACAACTCGTTACGCTTACATACTCGCATATAGGTAACTATGGGGTTAACACAGAAGACAATGAGTCTTCTGGCGTTTATGCGGCAGGGTTGGTCATCAAAAATCTTCCTCTCAAACACTCTAACTTCCGAGCCAGCAGTGACTTGGGTTTTTTCTTGCGGACTCACAAAACAGTTGCCATATCAGATATAGATACACGCATGTTGACACGGCACTTGCGTGAAAATGGTTCACAAAACGCCGCAATTGAAAGTTTTTCTCAAGGGGTTCAAATCACTGAAGAGCTTATTCAAAAGGCTATTGGCAACGCCAAACAAGCTCCTTCGATGAATGGATTGGATCTGGCATCAAAAGTCACTTCGTCAGAAAGCTATTCTTGGAATGAAACAGAATGGGAACTTGGCAAAGGCTATGGTCACACGAACAGTCCCCAATTGAATGTGGTGGCTTACGATTTCGGCGTCAAGAAAAACATACTTCGCATGTTGGCGCAAAGAGGTTGCAAGATCACTGTTGTGCCGGCTAAAACCTCTGCTGAGGATGTCTTGAAATTAAGGCCAGACGGGGTTTTCTTGTCAAACGGCCCCGGGGATCCGGGACCATGTCGGTACGCCATTGAAGCAACTCAAAGTTTATTAAACAAAAAAGTTCCTATTTTCGGTATTTGTCTAGGTCACCAGATCCTTGCGCTTGCATGCGGAGCTAAAACATACAAAATGAAATTCGGTCATCATGGGGCAAACCATCCGGTCAAAGATTTACTGACTTCGCGTGTATCTATCACTAGTCAAAACCATGGTTTTGCCGTTGACGAAAAGTCTTTGCCTTCGCATGTCAGGCCAACTCACATCAGCTTGTTTGATGGGAGTTTGCAAGGATTGGAGTTAACTGGGCAAGCAGCGTTCAGTTTTCAAGGACATCCTGAGGCATCTCCCGGGCCTCACGACATAGGTTATTTGTTTGACCGTTTTGTTCATTCAATGGCGGTGACTCAACATGCCTAAGCGTACAGATATAAAAAGTATTTTGCTCATTGGTGCTGGTCCTATTGTGATTGGACAGGCATGTGAATTTGATTACTCCGGCGTTCAAGCTTGTAAGGCATTGCGCGAAGAAGGCTACAAAGTCATTTTGATCAATAGCAATCCGGCAACTATCATGACCGATCCTGCTACAGCTGATGTGACGTACATAGAACCTATCACATGGAAAACGGTTGAAAAAATCATTGCCAAAGAAAAGCCTGATGCTATTTTGCCCACCATGGGTGGGCAGACGGCTTTAAATTGCGCACTTGATTTATGGCGTCACGGTATTTTGGATAAATACTTGGGTGCGAATACAGGGAAACCGGTTGAGCTGATTGGCGCTTCTCCAGAGGCGATAGACAAAGCCGAAGATCGTTTGAAATTCAAAGATGCCATGACCAAAATCGGGCTTGGATCGGCGCGCTCTGGAATAGCACACTCGCTAGATGAGGCTTGGATCGTACAAAAAACAGTTGGCTTTCCAGTTGTCATTCGCCCAAGCTTTACGCTGGGTGGAACCGGCGGTGGCATTGCATACAACGCAGAAGAATTTGAAGTTATTTGCAAGCGAGGTTTAGAGGCTTCTCCTACCAGCGAATTACTGATTGAAGAATCACTTCTTGGTTGGAAAGAATATGAAATGGAAGTTGTCAGAGATCAGGCTGACAACTGCATCATTGTTTGCTCTATTGAAAACTTAGATCCAATGGGCGTGCACACCGGGGACTCCATCACAGTTGCACCTGCACAAACTTTGACTGACAAGGAATACCAGATCATGAGGAACGCCAGTCTTGCAGTGCTGCGAGAGATTGGCGTTGATACGGGTGGATCAAACGTGCAGTTTTCAATCAACCCTGTGGATGGTCGCATGGTTGTGATTGAAATGAATCCGCGTGTTTCACGATCGTCTGCCTTGGCATCTAAAGCTACAGGTTTTCCAATAGCAAAAGTGGCTGCCAAATTGGCTGTTGGATTTACGTTAGATGAATTGAGAAACGACATCACTGGGGGTGCAACCCCTGCCAGTTTTGAGCCAAGTATTGACTACGTTGTCACCAAAATTCCTCGGTTTGCTTTTGAAAAATTCCCAACCGCTGACAGCAGATTAACTACACAAATGAAGTCTGTTGGAGAGGTCATGGCCATCGGTCGTACTTTCCAAGAGTCTTTTCAAAAGGCTTTGCGTGGACTAGAAGTGGGTGTCGACGGAATGAACGAAAAAACCCAAGACCGGGAGGTGTTGGAAAAAGAACTGGGTGCGCCTGGTCCAGACCGCATTTGGTATGTGGGTGATGCGTTTGCCATGGGTATGAGCGTTGATGAGGTTTTTTCTTTGACCTGTATTGATCCGTGGTTTCTTGTTCAAATAGAAGAAATTGTCAAAATTGAATTAGAGCTTGAAAAGCACCGTTTAAGTGACATTACCGCCTCTGAGTTACGTCAGCTAAAGCAAAAAGGTTTTTCTGATAGGCGTTTAGCAAAGCAGTTGAAGACGACTGAAAAAGAAGTTCGTGAGGCTCGCAAAGCATTGGGAGTACGTCCTGTGTTTAAACGCGTAGATACATGTGCTGCTGAATTTTCTACGAGTACAGCGTATATGTATTCAACATACGAGTCTGAATGTGAGTCCATGCCTTCAGACAAGAAAAAAATTATTGTTCTTGGTGGGGGGCCGAATCGGATTGGTCAAGGTATTGAATTTGACTATTGCTGTGTGCATGCAGCCCTGGCCATGCGTGAGGACGGATTTGAAACAATCATGGTCAATTGCAATCCAGAGACTGTTTCAACTGACTATGACACCAGTGACCGTTTATATTTTGAACCGCTAACGCTGGAAGATGTTTTAGAAATTGTTGACAAAGAAAAACCATACGGCGTGATTGTTCAGTATGGTGGACAAACGCCTTTGAAGTTGGCACTTGGACTAGAGGCAGAAGGAGTTCCCATCATTGGCACTTCTCCAGACATGATTGATGCTGCAGAAGACAGAGAGCGCTTTCAACAACTGTTGCATTCATTGGGTTTGCGTCAACCCCCCAATGCGACCGCCCGCACGGAAGAGGAAGCGCTTGAAAAAGCTCATCAATTGGGATATCCGCTAGTAGTTCGTCCAAGTTATGTACTGGGCGGACGAGCCATGGAGATCGTGCATGAGCAAAGAGATCTTGAGCGATATATGCGAGAGGCTGTCAAGGTGAGTCATGAATCTCCTGTGTTGCTTGACAGGTTTTTAAATGATGCCATTGAATGCGATGTGGATGCAATCTGTGATGGACAACAGGTATTCATAGGCGGCGTGATGGAGCACATCGAACAAGCGGGTGTTCACAGTGGTGACTCCGCATGTTCATTGCCCCCGTACTCGCTTTCAATTACAACTATCAACGAATTAAAAAGACAAACGTCAGAAATGGCGCACGGGCTGAAAGTTGTGGGTTTGATGAATGTGCAATTTGCTATTCAAAGATTGGATGGCGAGGACGTTATATATGTTTTGGAAGTCAATCCCAGAGCCAGTCGCACCGTACCATTTGTTAGCAAGGCCACCGGTATTCAACTCGCTAAAGTAGCGGCTCGTTGTATGGTAGGACAAAGTCTGAAATCACAGGGCATTACCGAAGAAGTCATTCCGCCCTATTACAGCGTCAAGGAAGCTGTTTTTCCTTTTGTTAAGTTTCCTGGAGTTGATACCATTCTCGGTCCGGAGATGAAATCCACGGGAGAGGTGATGGGTGTGGGATTCAGCTTCGGAGAGGCTTTTGTGAAGAGCCAAATTGGCGCTGGAACCAAGCTGCCCCGCCCCAGTGACGCTGTGCGCAAAGTCTTTCTCACTGTTAAAAATGCAGATAAACAAAGAGCCGTTGAAGTGGCGCGTAGCTTATTTGCATATGGGTTTGACCTTGTTGCAACCAAAGGAACGGCTGCTGCGATCCTGTCTGCGGGTATTCCAGTTGCCGCCGTTAACAAAGTGACTGAAGGTAGGCCCCATGTGGTCGATATGATCAAAAATAATGAAATTGCACTTGTTATTAACACCGTGGAGGAGCGTCGTAATGCAATCGCTGACTCAAGACAAATTCGTATTTCTTCCCTTTTGGCCAGAGTCACCACATTCACCACCATTGCCGGCGCTGAGGCTGCTGTTCAAGGGATGAAGTATTTAGACAATCTTGACGTTTATTCACTGCAGGAGTTGCATCTCCAATTGCATTCTTGATCCTTAAAAAAACCATCACTCACTATGGCAACCATTCCTATCACTAAATTAGGCGCAGAAAAACTCAAGCAAGAACTGCACACTTTAAAAACTGTCGACAGACCTTGGGTGATCAATGCCATTGCTGAAGCGCGTGCCCAGGGTGATCTGAGCGAAAACGCTGAATATGATGCTGCCAAGGATCGTCAGGGCTTTATTGAAGGACGTATTCAAGAAATTGAAAGTAAATTATCAATGTCCCAAATCATCGATCCAGCTACTTTAGATGCAGGCGGAAGAGTGGTTTTTGGTGCTACTGTGGAACTCGAAGATGAAGAGACAGCAGACAGGGTGAAATATCAAATCGTCGGAGAGGATGAAGCAGATTTGAAATTAGGTTTGATCAATATAAGCAGTCCAATCGCCAGAGCCTTGATAGGAAAAGAAGAAGGAGATGTTGCCAGTGTCCAAGCCCCTGGCGGCATTAAACGCTACGAGATCATTAAGGTTTCGTATATTTGATGCTTCAAATTTGGTTTTTCTTTTTAATTGATTTTTGTTTAGGCTTAGCTCTTTTGACTTGACCACCGGCCGCAAGTCGTTGATTACCCAGTATGGTTACTCTTTTCATCTCTGGTCTTTGACCGCCTCTGCTGCTGTACTTCAAGACCTTGAATTCACGGGGGCCAGGCATTTTTTCTAGATCTGATTTTTTTTCTTTTTCAGGCTGTGGCCTCCAAAAAATCAGTAATTTGCCAATGTGCTGTATGGGTGCAGCACCGAGTTGATCAGCAAGTTCATGGAACATGGACTCTCTCTGATTTCGATCATCCCCTAGCACTCGGACTTTAATCAGTCCATGTGAATTCAAGGCTAGATCAATCTCTTTGAGGACTGATGGCGTTAATCCGTCATTGCCAATCATGACCACGGGGTCAAGATGGTGGGCAAGCGCTCGGTGAACTTTGCGTTCTGTGGGAGTAAGTTGAATGGCTGGCATACGGGTATTATCTTCTTAGTTAAAGGGTTCTCAATTGAAAGTTAAAACACAAAGTAAAAAAGTAAACAAATCATGGTTGAACGACCATGTCAATGACCCGTATGTCAAGCTCGCAAAAAAAGAGGGTTATCGAGCCCGTGCAGCTTACAAGCTTAAAGAAATTGATGAATCATTGAGTCTCCTCAAACCCGGTATGGTGGTTGTTGATTTAGGAAGTGCTCCAGGCGCTTGGAGCCAGTATTTAAGAAGGAAAATGGCGCCAGAGGGTGCAGCCATCGGCGAATTGGGAGCTACCTTAATTGCTTTGGACATACTAGCCATGGAGCCGATTGAAGGTGTTCAGTTTATTCAGGGTGACTTCAGAGAGCCAGAAGTCTTGCAACAACTTAGTGAATGCTTGCAAGGTAAGGTGGTTGATATCGTGGTTTCTGATATGGCACCCAACTTATCAGGTGTAGAGTCAGCAGATGCAGCAAGAATGGCCCACTTGGTGGAATTGGCTGTTGAGTTTTGCCAGCTGCAAATGAAAAAAGATGGCGCGTTGATCGTGAAGGTATTTCATGGAAGCGGATACAGCCAATTGGTTAAGTTGTTCAAGCAGACTTTCAAAGTGGTTAAACCTTTCAAACCCAAGGCCAGCAGGGATAAGTCAGCGGAAAATTTCTTAGTTGGAATTGGCTTAAAGTAATTAATAAATATTATTTAAATAACCATTTTTACTTTTAAAAAATTATCAATTCCATATCATCGCATGCAGAAGAGACTGGATGGGGCTAAATATTTCAATAACCGTACTAAGTTCATTGCACAAGCAGATTAAATACATTCAAACGGCTTGAAAAGCCTAAAATGGTCTCAAACTAGATATTGGCATATCGCCTGCACTTTTCTGACTGGAGTTCGCATTGAACAACCCTTGGTTTTCTAAAATGGCCGTTTGGCTTGTGATTGCTTTGGTGCTTTTTACTGTATTCAAGCAATTTGATACACGTGGTCAGGCAGGAAACGGTTATCTTGCTTATTCCGATTTCTTAGAAGAAGTCAGAGGCAAACGCATCAAGTCTGCAACTATCCAAGAAGGTCAGGGCGGCACAGAAATTGTGGCCACTACTACGGACGACCGCAAGGTTCGCACGAACGCTACTTATCTCGATCGTGGTTTAGTGGGTGACCTGATTGCAAACAACGTCAAATTTGATGTAAAGCCGCGAGAAGAGGGGTCACTGTTGATGACCTTGCTTGTCAGTTGGGGGCCCATGCTTTTATTGATCGGCGTCTGGGTTTACTTCATGCGCCAAATGCAAGGCGGCGGTAAAGGCGGTGCATTCAGCTTTGGTAAAAGCAAGGCACGCATGCTGGATGAAAACAACAACACAGTCACCTTCGCTGATGTCGCAGGATGTGATGAAGCAAAAGAGGAAGTCAAAGAGGTTGTTGACTTTCTGAAAGACCCGCAAAAATTTCAAAAACTTGGCGGACGCATTCCCCGAGGCTTGCTGTTAGTTGGCCCCCCGGGCACAGGAAAGACTTTGCTTGCCAAAGGCATTGCCGGTGAAGCGAAGGTGCCTTTTTTCAGTATTTCCGGCTCCGACTTCGTGGAGATGTTCGTGGGTGTAGGTGCTGCTCGCGTTCGCGACATGTTTGAAAACGCGAAGAAAAATGCACCTTGTATTATTTTCATCGATGAAATTGATGCCGTTGGTCGTCAACGTGGTGCGGGACTTGGCGGCGGTAACGATGAACGCGAACAAACTCTTAATCAAATGCTCGTCGAGATGGATGGCTTTGAAACAAATCTTGGTGTCATCGTCGTAGCCGCTACCAACCGGCCTGATATTTTGGATGCGGCTTTATTGCGTCCCGGCCGTTTTGACAGACAGGTTTACGTCACATTGCCAGACATTCGGGGTCGTGAACAAATTTTAAATGTCCACATGCGCAAAATTCCAGTTGGGCAGGATGTATCGCCCAGCGTGATCGCCAGAGGAACCCCGGGTATGAGTGGTGCTGATCTTGCCAATCTAACCAATGAGGCTGCGCTCATGGCCGCTCGGCGCAATGCCCGTGTGGTGGAAATGCAAGACTTTGAAAAAGCCAAGGACAAGATTCTGATGGGGCCGGAGCGTCGCAGCATGGTGATGCCCGAGGATGAAAGAAAAAATACGGCATACCATGAATCAGGCCATGCATTGATTGGCAAATTAATGCCTAAATGTGACCCTGTCCACAAAGTAACCATCATTCCGCGTGGTCGTGCTCTCGGTGTAACCATGAGTTTGCCTGCGGCAGATCGTTATAGCTACGATAGAACATACATGCTTAGCCAAATAAGTATGTTGTTCGGTGGGCGTATTGCAGAAGAAGTTTTCATGAACCAGATGACTACTGGCGCCTCAAATGATTTTGAGCGAGCAACGCAAATCGCACGCGATATGGTCATGCGCTACGGAATGTCAGAAGCGCTGGGTCCTATGGTGTATGCAGAAAATGAAGGCGAAGTTTTTCTCGGCAGATCTGTCACTAAAACCACCAATATGAGCGAATCGACCATGAAAAAAGTGGACGATGAAGTCAGAAGCATCATTGATGGGCAATACAGTCTCGCAAGACGTTTGATCGAAGAAAATGCGGACAAAATGCATGCAATGGCCAATGCTTTATTGGAATGGGAAACCATTGACAGCGACCAACTAGACGACATCATGGCTGGACGTCCTCCAAGACCGCCTAAAGATTGGACGCCACGTACCCCATCATCAGGAGATGGCTCAGGTGGCACACCGGCCGTACATTCCAATCCTTCACCTTCTACGGCTTGATGGATGTAGCACTTAAAACCAACTTGGGTTCTGCCTCCCGGGTTGGTTTTTGGAAGACAACACGTTTCAGTCTGCCTCTCCAAAATCCATTGGTTATGGGCATTGTGAATGCCACACCAGATTCATTTTCTTCACAAGACTCCAGTGATTCACCTCAGGATGCATTAACTAAGGCAGAAACATTATTACGTGAAGGGGCGGATATTTTAGATGTTGGCGGTGAATCGACACGCCCTGGAGCTATGCCATTAAACCATGATCAAGAGTGGCAGCGTTTACAACCTGTATTGCGTGAGCTTATAAGCTGGCAAATTCCTGTTTCTGTGGATACTTATCATCCAGAAAATATGCAGAAATCTCTGGATTTGGGTGTCGACATCATTAACGATATTTGGGCATTGAGACAACCAAATGCTTTAGACGTGGTTGCTAAATACGACTGTGGTGTTTGCCTCATGCATATGCATGGTGTGCCAAGTACCATGCAATTGACACCTATGCTAGAAGAATCTATAGAGCCTGTAGTGGCGTTTTTTCAAAAACAAACCAAGTTAGTTCAGTCGTCGGGCGTACATGCAAGCAGGATAGTTATTGATCCCGGCATTGGCTTTGGTAAAACGGTGAAGCAAAACTTTGATATTTTGCGAAGACAAAAATTGCTTTTAAATTTAGGATTCCCGGTAATGGTTGGATGGTCTAGAAAATCATCACTTGGCCAAGTGACAGGTCTTGAAGTAACACAACGCTTAGTACCCAGTATCGTTGCTGCGGTGATGGCGGTCGAGAGAGGCGCTCGGATAGTGAGAGTTCACGATGTGGCTCAAACTGTCTCTGCCATGTCGGTTTGGAAAGCAGCACCAGAATTCTTGTGAACCTTTTGATATACAAAAAAATGATGAAAAGAAATTATTTTGGAACCGATGGCATTCGAGGTACTGTAGGGCAATCTCCCATCACGCCCGATTTTGTTTTGAAGCTTGCCAACGCTGTCGGTCATCAATTAAGGTTGACTGATAAACGACCGCAAGTTGTTATAGGAAAGGACACACGCATTTCGGGGTACATGCTTGAATCAGCACTGGAGGCAGGGTTTAATTCAGCGGGTGTAGACGTTGTTTTGTTAGGACCCATGCCAACCCCAGGCGTTGCCTATTTAACCAAGGCACTTCGAGCCAGTTTAGGTGTTGTTATCAGTGCCAGTCACAATCCTTTTGAAGATAACGGTGTGAAATTCTTCAGTGCACAGGGGACTAAACTGGATGATCAATGGGAGTTGGCTGTAGAGAAAAGACTGTTGTTGGAGCCGGTTTGGCAAAACTCCGAGTCACTGGGCAAAGCAAAAAGACTTGATGACGCCATTGGTCGCTATATTGAATTTTGTAAAAGTACATTTTCAGATAACTTGACGCTTAAGGGACTGAAAATTGTTGTTGATGCAGCACACGGTGCTGCCTACATAGCTGCTCCCCAAGTATTCAAGGAGCTAGGCGCAGAAGTTATCTCTATAGGTTGTTCTCCTGATGGCGTAAATATCAATCACGGTGTTGGAGCTACACACCCCGAAGCGTTGATTCAAGCAGTCAAATCTCATAAGGCTGATTTTGGGGTTGCGCTTGATGGTGACGCAGATCGTTTACTGATGGTTGATCAAACAGGCCGACTTTATTCAGGAGATGAATTATTGTATGTTTTGGCTAAAGACCGAATACTTCAAAACATAACTGTAGCGGGTGTGGTTGGTACGCAAATGACAAACAGAGGTGTTGAAGAAGCTTTAACTGCAATGAATGTTGATTTAATTCGTGCCAATGTAGGCGATAGATACGTGCTTGAAAAACTGGTAGAAAAGAATTGGATACTCGGCGGTGAAAGTTCGGGTCATTTGTTGATCCTAGATAAACATACGACAGGTGATGGACTCATCAGCTGTTTGCAAATACTGCAAGCCAGTTTGCGCACAAAGAAATCATTGTCTGAAATACTTCAAGATGTCACTTTGTGTGTACAAGTGATGGTGAATATTAAGTTGAAGCCTGATCTGGATTGGAAAGTTAACAATAGTTTTCAAAAAGCTTGTCATGAAATTGAAAAAATGTTGGGCGATCATGGGAGACTGCTGATCAGACCCAGTGGTACTGAACCCGTTTTACGGATCATGGTTGAGGCGCGTGAATTAGCGACAGCGCAATCAAGTGTAAAAAAATTGGC